>NZ_JAFBIZ010000056.1 GCF_021531995.1 Faecalicatena contorta | reverse complement strand
CTTTTATAATATAAGATATAAGACTTTTCCTGATTATTCAGCTCTCTGCTCTACAGGAACTGTACGTCCTTCTACATCAATCGTATCACCTACCGTGAGATCTGGAACCTCTTCATCCGGGCAAACATTTGTCCATGCAAGATCCATAACTTTCTCAGGTGTCATGTCATCTGCCGTGATAACACCAAGTCTGATATAATCAGCAGCAATATTTTCAAGAGCCTGCTCTGTTATTGCATCAGAAAGACCAAAGTACAGAGTATTCCAGAACTCAAGCTGATCAGCTTCTTCACCTGTCATTTTATCTGTATCATACATAATCTGTATAGCTTCTTCTGGATGAAGACGAGCATACTGTCCTGCACGCTTAATTGCCATTGTAACATATTTTGCATGAATTGGATTTTCTTTGATGAAATCATTATTCATAGCTGTTACACAACAAACTTCACCTTCAAAACCATCAACCGGAGTAATAGAGCAAACTTTACGCATCTGATCTTTGTAATTAGCGATTACAAAATAATCAGAAAAGATTGCTGCATCAACTTCTCCACTTTCCATTGCTGCCACTGTAGCTGCACTGTCTTCAATATTGGAGTATTCTACTTCTGTTGTAGGATCAATTCCATCTGCATCAAGCATACGGTAAATAATATTCTGGTCAGAGTTTCCAATACCATCATGAATAGCAATTGTCTTACCAACAAGATCCTCTGAATCTTCTATTTCGCTGTCATTAAATACATAAACTGATTTACATCCCATGTGTGAACCACATACAAATGTCATATTAACTCCGTTTGTAATTGGAACAAGCATTGTTGCTATATGATCTGTACCCCACATACATTTACCTGTACCAACTGTGTTAACTACAGAATCTCCTTCTACATAAGTAGCATTAATTCCATAATCCTGATAATATCCAAGTTCTTCAGCCAGGTACTTCGCGGACACACATGCGCCACCATTAAAAAGATAATTAATCTCTGTGCCAAACACTGGCTCTTTCTGCATTGCCTCCCAATCTTCTTCAGATACCAGTTCCGGACGTTCGATCTGTGCGTCTTCACTTGTCTCTTCCTGTGCTGTATCTTCTTTCTGTTCGCCTTGTTCCCCACAAGCCGCAAGTGAAACCACCATTGTTCCAACAAGAAGAGCCGCAAAAAGACGTTTCAACTTCATTGATTTCATACACTTTTTCTCCTTTATTACATTTCTTTGTTACATCTATCTTAAATATCAGAGGTCGCGACTTTCTCCAATATTAAGATCTTAGTCATTAATCAGATGCACGCTCCCCGGCATAATGAAGTCTCTCCAGGATTTCATTACGATACCCGATAAATGCTTTGGATGATCTATCTCTCGGATAAGGCTCATCTACTTTAATATCTGCAACCACACGACCTGGATTTGCATCCAGAACAATCACTCTTGTCCCCATATAAATAGCCTCATCCACATCATGTGTAACCATAATCGCAAGCTGTTTATTCTCCGCCCACATACGAAGAATCTCATCCTGCATATTCATACGGGTAAATGCATCCAGTGCTCCCAAAGGTTCATCCAATAGAAGGATATCCGGCTCATTGATCAGAGATCTGACAAGCGCAACTCTCTGCGCCATACCTCCCGATAATTGTCCCGGATAATCATCACGAAAACCTTCTAATCCGATTACTTTTAACATACGTTCAACTTTTTCATCATGTTTTTTTAATTTGCCTTGCATTTCAAGACTGAATCCTATATTTTTTTCCACTGTCAGCCATGGAAATAATGTCGGTTTCTGAAACACCATTCCTCTCTCCGGCGAAGGCTCTGTAATCTCCTTTCCATCTACTGTCAGTGTACCTGTCGTAGGCTTGATCAGCCCGGCAACAAGTCTGAGAATGGTTGACTTTCCACATCCTGATGGACCAACCAGACTAATAAATTCTCCTCCTGTCATCGTAAGACTGACATCTGACAATGCATGCGTAACATCATCATTCTCTATTTTCGCAAAACTTTTTGATACTTTATCTAATTTTAACGTTATGTTATGTCCTGCCATTATTTTATTTCACCATTCCATTCTGCCATCTAAGTACACGGCGCTTGATCAGATCTAATCCTTTAGTCACAATTGTAAAAATGAAACAAATTACAAAAAGTGCGGCAAACATCTTATCATAAGCTGCCCAGGATTTTGCCCATGTCATATACCATCCAAGACCTGCCTTAACCCCCATCATCTCTGCAATCATGATTGCAACACATGCAGAACTCATTGCCTGTGTACATCCCTGAAGAATCGATGGCATTGCATGGGGAATTGCTACGCGAAATACAAGCTGTCTTTCCGATGCTCCCAGTGTTCTCGCAGCTTCAAAATAATCCTTATCCACATTCTGTATGCCCGTCATAGAAGCAACTGTCACTGCAAACCAGGACCCAAGTCCGATTACGAAAACCGCACCTTTGAAGAGCGAAGTTGCCACTACCATAATAATAGGAATCCATGTAGATGTAGGAATTGGACCCAGGAACTTAATCACAGGTGTAACCCAGTAACGAACTTTTTCAGAGTACCCACACGTAATTCCCGTAATAAGTCCAAGGAATACGCCGATAAAATAACCCAAAAACAAAAGTCTCAGTGTGTGCAGTGTACAAACCAGAATGTATGCCCGGTCTTCCCATGCGATATTCAAAATTGCATTCATACAAGGCACAAATGGCTGTGTCAGAATCCCTGTCTTCAAAGTAAGATAATCATATGCTGCGAGAAGTAAAAACAATGCCGAAAACAAAGGTGCTCTGTAACGAACCATATCAAGCCAGGCTTTATTCCCCTTGAGTTTTTTTACAAAACAAATGATTCCATAAATCGCATAAACCACCATAAATACAACAAGAACTCCCACATAAGTATATGGGTGCTTATTCGGGCTGTTATTCGGGATTTCCCAGTATTCCCAGATTGCAAATAATCCACAAAAAATGGGAAGCACGAGAATCAATCTGTCCATCCAAACCTGGAATGTTGATTTCTCAGCTTCTTCCAACTCGCGCAACTGCTGTTTCGTCAGTTTCTGCTCACTGCTCTTTTCGACTTTATCGTTTCCCTTATTCGCCATTTCTTTTTCTCCTGACATCCATAAATCCTGCTTATCGTTGTATGTATTATTATTCTACCAAAACAATCTCGCTTTGAGAAATCAATTATTACAATAATAAATATCTATTTATAGATATTTATTATTGTAATAAAGATACCTATAGCGCAAAAAAACCACAAAGCTTAAAATATAAGCTTTGTGGTTTTCTTTGTTCCAGTCGGAGTGACGTGATTCGAACACGCGGCCTCTACGTCCCGAACGTAGCGCTCTACCAAGCTGAGCCACACTCCGATATTAGATAACCGGATGCTCTTTAAAGAAAGCATCCGGCGCCCCTGCCAAGGAACTACGGATAGAGGACTCGAACCTCTACTAACAGAGTCAGAGTCTGCTGTGCTGCCATTACACCAATCCGCATTGGTTTGTGGTTTGTTCAGCGAACAAATATTATTATACCTGCTTTTTTCAAAAAGTCAACCCTAAATTATATATTTTTCATATTTTCTCTATTTTTCTCATAATTCCGTCATTAACCTCACATATGGTCCTGTCATCTATCGGCGGCTGGCATACCACCGATACATTCCGAGCGACATGACAAGGCATATACTCTCAGCAATCACCGGCGCCCACCAGATGGCTTCTCCGCCAAATATCGCAGTCAAAAACACAAGACTGGCAACCAGTGCAATCAGACTTCTTGTCAGGGATATCGTTGTCGCAAATCCCGCCTTCTCCACGGATGTAAAATACCCACCGATCACAACGTTATATCCCGCAAGCAGAAACGACAGAATAAAGATTCGAAATACCCTGACCGAATATTCTGCCAGCACACTCTCTTTGGCATCCAAGAACAATGACACAATTCCCCCGGCGCCCAGATAACATCCAATTACCGCAGCAACCGAGCCTGCTGCCGCTGCTGCCAGACCATATTTCAGAAGCTTTTTGTATTTCTTCGGTTCATTCTTTCCATAATAATAGCTGATCAGAGGCTGTGATCCCTGTGCAATACCCGCCATAGACATCACAACAATCATATTTACATAAGATATGATCGTATAGCTTACCAGTGCATATTCTCCGATATAACGCAAAATCGCCTGATTAAAAAAGAAGATAATAATACCACTGGAAAACTCTGTCACTCCGGAAGACATTCCATTCCGAATCTGCCGTCCGACAACCGAAAGTTGAAAATGAAACTTTGCAAACTTGATCGTTCCTTTTGCCCCCAGAAAGTGCCACAGATACAGAACAATCACAGACACCTGAGAAATTCCGGTCGCCAGTGCTGCTCCCCTCACTCCCCAGTGCCATACCATCACCATCAGATAATCCAGAATACAGTTAAGCACTGCACCTAATGTGACATATATCGTCGCAAGCTTTGGATATCCATCCGTCTTTATCAAAGTTTCAAACGAATAAGACAAGGTATATGCAATCGCAAACGGCGCTATTGTACCGATATATTCTTTTGCATATGGAAGAATATTGTCGGTTGCACCCAGAAATCTGGCAAATGGCTCCAGAAACGTCAGTACGAGTGTTGTAATCAATAACGAAAGTACACACAGTACCACCACATTCTGCGTAAAGACTTCATTGGCCCTCTTACGATCTCCCTGACCCAGCAGGATCGCTACAATCGTTGAGTTTCCTACCGCAAACAGGATAGATATGGAAAACAGTCCCGTCGTAAACGGCATAGAGATGTTCACCGCTGTCAGCGCAACTTCCGATACCCCTCTGGCAACAAAGATTCCATCTACCATCGTATACAGTGAAAAGACCCACTGTGCAATTATAGATGGGATAATAAACTTCAAAAAATCACTTTTCAAAGACTTTCCTTCAAGTCTCACACTAAAACCTCTCTTCTTCTCTTTTTTCTTCCTTCTCAGTCTAAACCTTGGTATAATACTAAGGTCAAGAACATTTTTTAATCTTAAAAATCACACGAAAGGATTGCATGCTATGAAACAATTCTATAAAATCGGAGAAATTTCCAAGCTATATAATATAGGTCCGGATTCTCTTCGCTACTACGAAAAGCTGGGGCTGTTAACTCCATGTCGCGGTACCAACGATTATCGTCTGTATACGCTCAATGATCTCTGGCGTCTGAATGTCATCCGTGACCTGCGTAAACTCGGATTTCCAATGGAAAAGATTCAGGCGTATATGGAGTCGAGAAACATAGATAACACGCATAAACTTCTCGAAGAAGAACTTTCGGTCATCGAAGACCGTATCCTGGAACTGAAGGAACTCCACGAAAATGTTACCGAACGACTTCATACACTGGAAGAAGCCGTCAGCCAACCACTTGACATTGTCCAGCAAAAAGAGTTTCCGGTGCGAAGATGCCATATGATCCATCATCCATTTCACACAGACGAAGAGATGGATATGCTGATCAAGCAATTACTGAACAAGGATAAAAAGAATCTGTACATCATCGGGAATAACCGGATCGGATCCCTGCTGCCGCTTGATCAGGCAAGTTCCGGTCAATATCAGAATTATGAAGGTGCTTTTATCATCGATGCAAAGGGATCGTCTGTATTTGACGCCGGAACTTATCTTTCAGTCTGCTATCACGGAGATTCTCACCAGCATCAGACCTATTATCCGCTCCTGGTTGATTATGCCTCTACGCATCGACTCCGATTCGACGGACCGATACTTGAGCTTCTGTGGATCGACATTCATCAGTCCGCTGATGTATCCGAACACATTACCGAGCTTCAGGTGAAAGTTTGCAGAGAAACGAAGGTTCTATAGAATAGAAACAGCAGAGATACGTCCCGGAATCTTCATTCCCCGGTCGTATCCCTGCCATATTACCCTTATCTCTATCCTCTGTAGATGCTCTACATGCGCTTGATTCTCTCAATTGCAGCAACTGTATTCTCATAAGAACCGAATGCTGTCAGTCGGAAATATCCTTCTCCACTTGGACCGAATCCGGAACCAGGAGTTCCGACTACATTGGCCTTATCCAGCAGATAATCAAAGAAATCCCAGGAAGTCATACCCTTCGGAGTCTCCAGCCAGATATAAGGAGCATTCACTCCACCGGATACATTGTATCCTGCATCTTTAAGACCTTCTTTGATAATCTTTGCGTTATTCATGTAGTATGCAACCTGTTCTTTCAGCTGCGATTTTCCTTCCTCAGAATATACAGCCTCGCCGGCTTTCTGAACAATATACGGTGCTCCGTTGTATTTCGTACCATGACGTCTTGCCCACAGAGAATGAAGCGTTACATCGCCATCCTTCAGATCTTTCGGAATGATGGTTGCACCAAGTCTGACACCTGTAAATCCAGCATTTTTGGAAAAGCTTCGAAGCTCGATTGCGCAGGTTCTGGCTCCTTCGCATTCATAGATAGAGTGTGGAACATCTTCTTCAGATATATATGCTTCGTATGCTGCATCATAGATGATTACCGCTCCAACCTTATTGGCATAATCTACCCATTCCTGCAGCTGCGCTTTTGTAATCGTAGAACCGGTCGGATTATTCGGGAAACACAGATAAATGATATCTGGTGTCTCTTTTGGAAGCTCCGGTGCAAAATTCGTTTCTTTCGTACACGGCATATAGATCACATCACTCCATGTCTCAGCAACCGGATCATAAGTTCCGGTACGGCCTGCCATAACATTCGTGTCTACATATACCGGATACACCGGATCGCATACCGCAATCTTATTATCTCTGGAGAAAATCTCCTGAATATTTCCGGAATCGCCCTTTGCTCCGTCCGAAATAAAAATCTCATCGGCCTGAATATCGCAGCCTCTGGCCTGGAAATCATTCTTTGCCATCGCACTTCTTAAAAATTCATATCCAAGATCCGGTGCATATCCGCGGAACGTCTCTGCATGCGCCATTTCTTCCACTGCACTGTGCAGTGCATCAATAATCACCGGTGCAAGCGGCTGTGTTACATCTCCGATACTCAGTCGGATAATATCCTTTTCCGGGTGCGCCGCCTGATATTCTCTCTGTTTTCTCGCAACTGTTGAAAACAAATAACTTCCTGGTAATTTCAGATAATCCTGATTCACTTTAAACATCTGTTCTTCTCCTTCTCTTTGTTTATTTTCCGGAACCTATGCCCGTAATATCTATTTCACCATCAAACACCGTCGTTGCCGGACCTGTCATATAGACTGTATCCTTCTCTCTGTCCCACTCAATCTGCAGGTCACCGCCCAACAGACGAACTGTGACCTTCTCTTCCGTGAGTCCGTTCAGAACGCTTGCAACTGCCACCGCACACGCTCCGGTTCCACATGCCATAGTCTCTCCGGATCCACGCTCCCACACACGCATCTCCAGTGTATGCCTGTCTACAAATCTTACAAATTCTGTATTGATTCGTTTTGGAAACCTATCATGATTCTCGAACAAGGGTCCGATTCTCTCGATGTCCAAATCCTGAATATTATCCATGTACACAACTGCATGCGGATTGCCCATCGACACACCTGTCATGCGATACTCCATCCGGCCTGCTACAATCGGCTCATTCACTACCATGTCCCCGGACGCCTGGATCGGAATACATTCCGGCTTCAGAATCGGACTTCCCATATCTACTTTTACCAGTACCACTTTTCCATCCTGCACAGTCAGATCCAGATACTTAATTCCTCCCAGCGTCTCTACCGAGATCTGGGTCTGATCTGTCAATCCATAATCGTATACATATTTTGCCACACAGCGAATGCCATTTCCACACATCTCACCACGGGATCCATCTGCATTGTACATTTCCATTTCAAAATCAGCAACCTTGGACGGATTAATCAGAATCAACCCATCCGAACCAATTCCAAAATGCCGGTCGCTCACATATTTTGCCACTTCGGATGGATTTTCTATCTTTTCCTGAAATCCATTGACATAGACATAATCATTGCCTAAGCCATGCATTTTCGTAAATTTCATATCTATGTTCTCCTTTTCCTACTCATTCATAATGCTTAACACCATTTCCGCTGTTTCCACCATATTTGTTCCATTATCCATGCTGTGCTTCTGAAGATATCTGTGTGCCTCGCTTTCTGACATATGATTGCGGGCCATCAGCAATTCCTTCGCTTTTTTGATCATCTCCTGTTGTTCAGGATTGCGGTTTTTCTTTTCCTGCTTACGCTTTTTTCTCCTTCGTTCTACCGTCCTGAGCATCATATCCATGGTGTTCATAAGATCATATACTTTGATCGGCATCGACAGTCCGACCACACCCTCTACAGAGCCTTCACTCCATTTGGCAGGTGATGTAATCAGCAGTATCTCGAACGAATTCGGAAGATATTCTCGAAGCTCTGTATACATCATATCTTTCAGCTTATATCCACATACTACAACTCCTTCATCCACTGTATCAGCATAGTGCATGATCTGCGCTCCGGTCGTACATACACCTATTACCTCAATGCCGCCACGGACCAGCAGGTTTCGAATATTGGCTGCATTATCTTTGTTAGGAAATCCAACGATAACACCAGTCAAACTGACACCTCCTCGTTATTCTCTTCCTCTGCGATTATTGATTACAACAGATGCAAATACTTATTCAATTCCCATTCCGTTACCTGAATACGGTACTCCTGATACTCTTTTGTCTTTGCGTCAACATATTTTCTGGACAGATCTTCACCCAGAACTTCCTGAATAAAAGAATCCTTCTCGAATTCTTTTGCTGCTTCTCTCAGACTTCCCGGAAGCTTATCGATTCCAAAGATTTTTCTTTCTTCTTCTGTCATCTCGTAAATGTTGCGGTTCACACTCTTCGGAGGCATAATTCCCTGCTTAATACCATCGATTCCTGCTGCCAGGCAGACCGCCAATGCCAGATATGGATTAGCAGACGGATCCGGATTGCGCAGTTCCACTCTCGTGTATTCTCCCCTGTTTCCCGGGATACGAATCAATGGAGTCCGATTCTTCACTGACCATGCAATATACACCGGTGCTTCATAACCCGGAGTCAACCTTTTATAAGAATTCACAATCGGGTTAGTAATAAATGTAATTGCTTTCATATGCTTCATAATTCCGCCAATGAAGCAATAAGCCTCCTTGCTGAGCCCATGCTCACCTTTTGCATCCTGAAAGATATTAATTCCGTCTCTGCTAAGAGACATATTGATATGCATACCGGATCCATTAATTCCACACTTCGGCTTCGGCATAAATGTTGCATGCAGCCCATGGCGCTTTGCAATCGTCTTAACAACCAGTTTAAATGTCATGATGTTATCTGCCGTTGTCAGAGCTTCATCATATCGGAAATCTATTTCATGCTGTGCAGGTGCCGCCTCATGATGAGAGGATTCAATCTCATATCCCATCTCTTCCAGAGTCAGAACCATATCACGCCTTGCATTTTCTCCCAGATCCAGAGGGCCCAGGTCAAAATAGCCTGCACTTTCGTGCGAGAGCGTCGTCGGAAGCCCGTCATCATCTGTATGAAACAGGAAAAATTCACATTCCGGCCCGACATTAAATTCATATCCCATATCTCTTACGTCTTTGATGACTTTCTTCAATATATATCTCGGATCACTTTCAAAAGGTGTCCCGTCCTGTTTATGCACATCACAGATCAGTCTCGCAACCTTCCCCTGCTGAGGTCTCCATGGAAATATCTCAAATGTATTCAGATCCGGATACAGATACATATCAGACTCTTCCACTCTTGCAAATCCCTCAATGGAAGAACCATCAAACATAATCTGGTTATCCAGCGCCTTCTCCAGCTGGCTGGCCGTAATTGCGATGTTTTTCATAGTTCCGAAAATATCTGTAAACTGCAGACGTATAAATCCTACGTCTTCTTCCTCAACGATCCTTAGAATATCCTCTCTTGTGTAATTGTTCATTACCATACCTCCGTATAAAGAAAAAATGGGCGCTCTCATACCACTGATGAAACCGCCGTTGATTAAATCCCTTTAAATTATAATTAGAAAAAGTTACTTTGTCAATCCGAATCCTGTTGAAAAACCGATTGCACTCTGTTAAAATAAGAGAAGTTGTACATCATAATGAACATTAGGGGAAAGAGAGGCAGAATCATACCATGGGAGTTGCAATTCCAATCGAAACCAGCGCACGCCATATTCATATGTGCCGTGCTGACTTTGAGACTTTATTCGGAGAGGGCAAAGAACTGACCTTTAAAGCAGAATTAAGCCAGCCGGGCCAATATGTATCTGAAGAACGTATTACCGTTCAGGGGCCAAAGGGAACATTTGAAAATGTAGCAATACTGGGACCTTTCCGTAATGAAACCCAGCTTGAGATTTCTGTTACGGATTGTCGTAAGCTTGGAATTCCCGGTGTGATCCGTCAATCCGGAGACACTGCAGGTACTCCGGGCTGTACACTGATCGGTCCAAACGGATCACTTACGCTCAATCATGGTGTAATCGTAGCCAAACGCCACATTCACATGACACCTCTGCAGGCAATCCAGATGAATGTTCAGGATAATGATAATGTCTTTGTAATCACGAACAGTTTTGAACGTTCCCTGATCTTTGCAGATGTTATCGTTCGTGTCCACCCAAACTTTTCACTTGCCATGCATGTAGATACAGATGAGGCTAATGCTTTCGCCGGAATGGATAATCCTACTGGTGTTATTCTGAAGCTTTTCGGCGGACAGACTTACAATCTGCAAAAATGGGCAGACGAACTTCAAAATGGAATCAACCGATTATAATATTATGCATTCATACAAAAAAGAACTGTCACAAAGTCTGGATGTCCCGCATAGATGACATCCAGACTTTGCGACAGTTCTGTTATATTCCTGTTCGATTATAATTATTTCTTGTGCGTCTTCATATCTATATCTCTATCATGCGATCCACACGGCACTGCCAATCAGATAGACTGCTGCATAATATAGCATCAGGATCAGTACTCCGTCTATCAATTTTTTTCTCTCCTTCACCAAACTCCATACAATGATACAATCAGATACCAGGAAACAGAATGCACCGATAGTATATAACAAGGCCATCTTCGACTGCAGATGCAGATACATTGTAACTGCCATGGCAACCATTCCTGTCAATACAGCCAAATACCCAAAAGCCTGACTTTTAAACTCTCCGAGTGTCTCAATCTTGGTACGAAAGATAAGGAACACACACAGATAGATTCCACCAAATATCAGCCATGTGTATTTCGTTGGAACCACTTTCTGACAAAATGCCAGGATAAATAAAAGATGTGCCGCACCAAACAAGTACACCCCCCTGATAAATTGTATTTCAAGTATGACATCTGCTGCCATACAGCAGATCAAACCTAATACAATCACCCATTCTGCCAAGCGATGCGTCATCAAAGCTCCATATATCCCGGCACAAACAGCCATTGCAGTAGCTGCCGCCTTAAATATCAACGCTCTTTTTTCTGCCTTCTCCCGAAAATAGCCATACAGCAGACCCAAAAGCACCATCAACCCTATCGTTATATACATCTCGCAACCTCTCTCTTTTCAAATTTTCAAGAGTTGTTTCATTATACCATACCTTTTCCGAGAATCATAGCCTCTCCGGTCACATCATTCGTTTTTTATCTGCCTCCCGGTCACATCCATGTGATAATCCTTTTTATATATCAGCTCTGATACCGGAATGATCTGATATCCCTTTTCTTCCAGGCCTGTCAGAAGCTGTTCCAATGCCTGAGCAGTGTATTTTGCACCATTATGACAAAGGATGATAGCACCATTCTGCAGATCTTTATGATTTAAAACGGTGTCAATAATGCTTTCTGTTCCATAGTCTTTCCAGTCCAGACTATCCACTGGCGATACAACTGCAAAGCCCGGCAATCTGATTAATTGTTGAGCTATCAATCAATTATATCTTCCAGATAATCTCAATATCCTCATCATAAACACGAATCTTCTCTATAAAAGCCTGTGCTGTCATCTTCTTTTCTTCAAAGTTAAGTTTTTCAAAATCAATTCCTTTGTAATACTGTTTTGTATCTTCCCTCGGGGCCTCAAACTGTTTCATGAGTTCTCTTTTTCTCTCATCCATTTTTACAAGTTCTGAGTTGATATATTTCATCGAAACATCAGAAGCTTCCTTCATGCACCCCACCAATCTCTGGATTTTTTCCTCTATATCCTGCAGTTCTTTTCCCAGCTTTCTTTCTTGAGCATTAATTTCCACAGGACCATAGTTTTTATTACACTCTTTCAGTATTTTTTCCAGTTCTTTTTGAACCTCTGCCTCCAACTCATCCACCGGTTGTGAAAATGACTGTTTGTCACAGATGTGTAAATTGGATCTTCCGCTGCAATATAAGTATTTTTTATCCTTCCATTTTCTTACCGTAAGAGAATAACCGCAGTTCCCACATTTTAGCAGACCTGTAAGCCATGTTGTTTTTCCTTTCCCCCAATTTCCGATTTGACGGTTTTTCTCCAGTCGATACTGACATTTGAGCCATATATCAGAAGGAATCTTTCCCTCGAAGTTCGTCAGGAACAGAACCTGATCCTGCATACTGGTATATTTGCGGACATTACCGGCTCTTTTTCCTACAACCTGAGCCGAACTGTTTCCATTGAATTCTTCTATTCCATTCGATATTTTTCCAATATTTCGACTTTTATAATAAAGGAAGATGTCTTTATCTGCCTGTACATAAACAGGAGCATGTAAGATTCTTGCCAGTGCCACATTATCCCACCCTGCTTTTCTCTTTTTGCAGGGAATCTTCCGGCGTAACAAATCCCTGCCGATTTCTCCCAAAGACACCTCTTCATTGGCATATCGGTAAAAGATTTCTTTTACGATTTCAAATTCCTCCGTATACGCAAGAGATGGAACAGCCCTTCCTTCCTCATCCTGAATCCTGATATTCTTCATTCCATACGGTGCAGTACCGCCCGGCCAATTTCCACGCTTGATTCTTGTGTAATAATTATCTGTTACTCTTTCTGCAATCGTTTCTCTTTCTAACTGTGCGAACACCATAATAATATAGATCATTGCACGCCCCATAGGGGTACTGGTATCAAACTTCTCATTCACCGATACAAAATCCACCTGATTCTGATCCAGAACATCCCAGAATTGTCCAAAATCCAGAATAGATCTGCTAAGCCGATCCAGACGGTACACAATTATTTTGCTTATTATCCCTTCTTTAACATCCTGCTGCATTTTCTGGAAACCAGGTCTTGATGTATTTTTCCCGCTAAATCCTCGATCTTCATAGACAAGGGCAGAGGACGGATGACTGCATTCCATTCGGCAACGCTCCATCTGTCCTTCCACAGACAGAGAATCCTTCTTGTCTTTGGATTGTCTTACATAGATCGCTTCAAACTTCTCAGTCATCCGGGCACCTCCTTTCTCATGCTTATTCATAATGAATCATTACACTTTTTCACTGGCTTTGTATTCATTTAATTTCCTGACCAGTGCCAGATAAATCAGCCGCCTTGCCCGTTTTCCATCTTCTAATTGTTTATATACATTTCTGATAACCATACTTCGCCCCTCCTTCCTGTTAAAAAGATATGTCCACAGGATTGTCCATTATCCAGATTGGTCTCAGATGATTGCGGATCTGCATCTCGCATGCACATTTATCTTTTTTCAAAATTGGTTCATAAAATATAGGGATTGTGGCAAAACATCTTTTTCCACAATCCCTGTTTATTATCATATTATTTTAAAATACTTTTCAAAAAGAAAATATAGCCCTTACGCTGATCTTTTACTCACCGTCCCTGACACACCAACGATACTGGTAAGGTTCCATCCATAAGGACTGCATGCTCACTTTTTCTCCGGTAAACAGATCTTCATATTGTGCCTTCAGCGTCGGAAGTTGAGCCATCTTGCCTTCTCCCGAGAAATTGGCAACGCAGATCATCTCCTTTTTTCTGAATGTTCTACGGATCGCGAACACCGATATCTGGCAGGTATCCCAGGTTGTCACGTCAGCCTCATTGCGAAAGCATGGATTCTGCCTTCGTATCTGCTCCATCTTCTTAAGCCCTTTCCAGATCTCATTCTGGACAGTGCCTTTTTTTCTTCGGAGTTCTGCATTCTCCCAGTTGAAAGGACTTCTGTGCAGATAACGACTATCTGAAGCAATATCCGGATTCTCCTTATATCCATAGTCATTGACCTGCCCAATCTCATCTCCGGACGATAACATCGTGAATCCTTTCAGACTCATGCATGCTGCATGCATCATCAACACTCTCTGGACACCCTGCGCTTTCTGCCGGTCATCTCCCTCGAATCCACCTTTTTCAATTCCACAGAGGCTGGCTGTTGTCCCACAGCTTCTGGCATCCAGGGTGACCGGATCATAGTTGTACAATTCACCTCTTGCAAAACTATTCGGAAATGTACCTTCAAAAAACCGATACAGATATTCCTTATGTCTTAATGGATCAATCAGAAGATTTCTTTCCTGTTCTTCATCCAGCCCCCATCCAATATCATCATGACAGCGTAGATAATTGACAAAGTAACAATTATCCGGAAGACTGTGAATCACATCCATCTGATGCTTCAAAAGCCTGGTATCCTGCGTAGCCAAAGCCGCCCACAGATTGACCATGCTGGATACTCCGTATAACATATGACATTCCGGTGTTTCTTTCGTACCAAAGTAAACCGGCAGCTCTTTGGGAGCCATAACGACCTCGCCTTTCAGGATGACTCCCGGACATACAATCTCCAGAATCATCCTGATCATCCGCACAATCGTGTGAACCTGCGGAAGATTTCTACAATTCGTTCCAAGTTCCTTCCAGATATAAGGAACTGCATCAATCCGGAATATCTCCACTCCAAGATTTGCCAGATACAGAATATTTCCCACCATCTCATTAAATACTTTTGGATTATGGTAATTCAAATCCCACTGGTAGGGATAAAATGTCGTCAGCACATATTTTTGCATCTCCTCACACCAGGTGAAATTTCCCGGTGCCGTGGCAGGAAAGACCTGAGGCATCGTCTGTTCAAATTGTGACGGAATATCATAATTCTCATAACACTGATACCGCTGCATGTATTCCCATTCTCCGGCCTTGGCGCGCATTGCCCATTCATGTGTATCTGCCGTATGGTTCATGACAAAGTCAAGACAAAGGCTGATTCCTCTCTCTCTCAATGCTTTCGTAAGCGTTTCCAGATCCTCATTCGTACCGATCTCTGGGTCAACCGTCCGAAAATCTTCCACTGCATAACCTCCGTCGTTATATGGATGTGGCATCTTCAAAAGAGGCATCAGATGAAGATATGTAATTTTCTGTTCTGACAGATAATCCAGTTTCTTGATCAGTCCTTTCAGGTTTCCCGCGAACAGACTTGGATACATGGTCATTCCCAGCATTTTTTTGTCTCTGAACCAGAACGGATTCTGTTCCCTTTTTCCATCCAATTCTTTCAATTCTGCAGGTCTGTTCTTATAAAATGATTCCATAGCGAGGAATAATTCTTCATAACTGTGACCATCTTGATATAACGACATGTATTTTTCATACAGCTCCCGTCCATGAATCTGCATTCTTCGCTTATATTCATTCTCTTCCATTTTATTTCCCACTTACATCTTCTCCTGTAATATCTGATACCTAACTATTTTACCGCACCTGCAACTACACCACCGATAATCTGCTTCTGAAGTGCCACATACAGAATCAGGATCGGAACCACACACAATAACAGACCAGCCATAATCGTACCATAATCGGCTGAATATGTTCCATAGAAGCTATAAGTAGACAACGGCAGTGTCAGCAGCTCCTTATCCGTCAGTACCAGTGACGGAAGCAGGAAGTCATTCCAGAATGCCAGTGAATTCAGAATCACCATCGTAGATATAATCGGCTTTAACAGTGGCAATACAATCTTGAAGAATGTCTGCGTATGTGTACATCCATCAATATAAGCAGCTTCTTCCAGTGCGATTGGAACATTTCCCTTGATAAATCCATGAAACATGAACACGGACATCGCCATAGAGAATCCTGTATGTAAGAAAATCAATGTAAGTCTGTGATTCAGAACATTTAACATACCACCATAGATACTTACCAGTGGAATCATCAATGCCTGGAACGGAATAATCATAGATGCTACCATAAGTGCAAATGTAATCTTAGAAATTCCGTTGTTGTGGCGAACAACATAATATGCAAGCATAGCTGCCAGCAAAGTTACGAGTATTGTCGCAGAAGTTGTTATGATCAGAGAATTCTTGAATGCATTCAGGAAATCCATCTGCGTAAACGCCTTAACAAAGTTATCAAAGGATAATCCCTTAATGGTAAACAGCCAGGAAAATGGGCTCTTAATAATATCTCTCTTCTGTTTCAGGGAGTTGATTACTACCATAAGGAAGGGGAACATATATGCAATAAAGATAATGACCAGTCCCACCATTGCCAGCATGTTGGTCAATCGTTTTTTATTTCCACCAATTGTTGTACGGCTCATTATGCTTCTACCTCCTGTTTCTTTGTCAAATATACCTGAATACCGCTAATACATGCTACGATAATAAATAGGATCAAGGCTTCTGCCTGGCCTACTCCAAACTGTCTGGATGTGAAGGCTTTCTCAAATACATGCATTGCTGCCATCTCTGTTGTTCCGTATGGAGCTCCTGCCGTTAAAGATAAGTTCAGATCATATACCATGAATGCGCGGGATAACGTCAGGAACAGACAGATCGTTACAGAAGACATCATCAGAGGCATTACGATATTCTTCATCTTGATCCATCCGGATGCTCCGTCAATACTTGCCGCTTCCATAACGTCCTCACTCAGTCCCATAAAACCAGCCACATAAATCAGAATCATGTACCCGGACAACTGCCATACTGACACTAACACCAGCGCCGCAAATGCTTTCGCAGGATCTGACAGCCAGGATACCTCGAACAATTTCCATCCGGTACTCTCTCCTACACTTACGAATACTCTTGAAAATACGAACTGCCATATGTAACCTAATACGATACCACCGATCAGATTCGGGGTAAAAAATCCTGCACGGAAGAAGTTCTGTCCCTTGATTCCACGAGTCAGCAGGTACGCAATGGCAAATGCAATCACATTAACCAGGACAACCACCAGAATCACATACTTGAACGTCAGAACCAGTGATGTCCAGAACTGAACATCCTTCATAACTCCGGCAAAATTCTTAAGTCCAATAAAGTTTTTATCTTGTGCAACACCATTCCAGTCCGTCAGTGTCAGATAGATACCATAGACAAACGGAACAATAACGACTGCAAAGAAGCAGAACATTCCCGGCAATGCAAATATACAGAAATCTTTTCCATTACTTTTTGATCTCATCTCTTATACCTCTTTTCTATTCCTGTTCATTCCAATAGTCCTTGATTGAACCAATCAATTCTTCCCTGTCACTTCTGTCTGCCAGATATTTCTGCATAGCAGCTCCCAGCACAGACCAATGATCATTCGGCACGATTGCAGCTGCATTAAAGGCTCTGTCGCTGTGCACTTTCTCGTAGATGTCACGAGCAAGTGGATCACTCGGCTCATACGGATTATTCTGAAAAGCCGGAATAATACTACAAGTCTTTACCAGCATCTGCTGTCCGATCTCACTGTATACAATCCAGTTCAAGAATTCCTTTGCCGCCGCCTGCTCGCTCTCAGATGCCTGCTGTCCATCAATCATTATCTGCTTAGAAGGAGATGCCTGGATCTTTGTATTAACAAAATCATTCGGATCATTGGTCATAAAATATGGAAGGAATCCATATTCATCCTCTTTATCAGCCCCTGCTTCTTCCATGTTCGGCCATGCCCAGTTTCCATTGAACCAGATTGCCGTCTTTCCATCCACAAGGTCAATCGCCATCTCATCATAGTCTGCTCCCAACGGATCCCCCTTAGCCACATTATATTTTTTCAACACGTCGAACATATTCAGGAAATCTGTCATGCGATCATATTCTTCCAGATCAATCTCTTTATCTTTAATCATCTCAATGCATTCCTCAGCTCCTTCTGAAGTACCGTCATAAGTTTCATAGATATACTGCAGGTGATGAGCCCCCAGCGACCAGTCTTCTTTTGCAAGAGATACTGGTTTCTCAATTCCACCTTCCACCAGCCGTTCTAACAGATCTTCAAATTCATCCAGCGTTGTAATGGAATCCGGATCAAACTCCTCTCCCAGAGCATCTTCGATGACTGTTTTATTATAAATTAACCCACGTCCTTCGACACACAATGGGAAACTATAGATCGCATCATTCACTCTTGTCACATAATCCTGTGCTTCAGCAACCCATAGCTCATCCGTAAGGTCTGCAGCCTTCTCTTCTGCCAGCGCAATGACATCTGTGGTATCCAGGATTGCCAGTGTAGGAGCACTCCCTGCATTATACATACTTACCACCTTTGTATACGGTGAATCTCCATCCGTTACCGGCATAACCTCAACATGTACCCCTGACTTCTCTTCGAATACCTTTCCCATCTCTTCCAGTGCAACCTGAATCTCTGCCTTCGTGTTCAGCAGCGTGATCTCTGTTCCTGATAAAGAAGTGTCATAGGAAAATGTATCTACCGACATATCAATCGGCTCCTTTTCTTCCACCTCATTCGGATCGTCCGGATCACTGGCAAATCCGAATCTGCATCCGGTAAGCATGGTCATTGTCATTACAACCACAAGTCCTGATGCAATCATTCTTGAAATAAGATGCTTTCTCATATTCTCTCCTCCTGTAAATCTTATTATCATCTATCCCTTTCATGAGTAATCGGTAAAGTAACCGGTTACTTTTTTATGTTTTTATCTTATCACTACATAAT
>NZ_JAFBIZ010000055.1 GCF_021531995.1 Faecalicatena contorta | reverse complement strand
GGTTACTTTATCCACTCGCTTAGCACCCTGTATTACTACAACGCACTGAGTTTAGCTACACGGCTCACTGGCGATTACCGTGACCGGACTTACACCGGCAAGTGTGGTCCAGCTTCGCTGGACACACGGCATAAAGATAGGACTGTTGCAGAATAGTGTCATGCTACAGTCCTATGTTCTCTTTCTTTTATGATTGTCGATTCGGATTTCTGCGCCATACATAGCCAACCAGGATCGCCAGGATGCCCAGGATTACCAGAATCGGCACCGGCCACCACAACTGTCCGGTCTGCGGAAGTTTAGAACCTCCACCCGTCGGAACCGTTGTGCCCGGCTTCTTATAGGTATTGGTTATGATAAATGTCTTTCCTTCCTGTGTGCTGGTCATGGTATATCCGGACGGCACCGTCTGTTCTACTGCTTTCCACTCATGACCTGCCTCCAGATCTTCCCAGGTGTATTTCCAGTTATTTTCCTGATTCAAAGTTACGGTTTCATATGATTTTCCATCCTGCAAAAGCTCTACCTTAATGCTTTCCGGTCGCTTCTTCTCATATCCTGTATCTTTCCAGATCTTTACTACAGAATAATCAGACAGATCCCCGTGAAGATCTTCTTTTCCGATCTTTGTATGCTCAATTACCGGATGGCAGACCCAGTTCCCTGCTTCATCTCGATTCGGCACTGTCACAAGAATCGGAGACGGTGTATAGAGATACTGATCATCCTGTGTAGTCTCACCAATGATCAGGTACAATCCTTTCGGGATTCCACTCATCACAAGTGTTCCGTTCTCATCGGTCTCTTCCTGATATACAGGTTGTAAATCCTGTACCATTCCATCCAGCGTTGTCGCCAATGCATTCCATCCTTCTGCATTCAGATTGTCCAGATGATTCAACTCTTCTATTTCATCCGTATATCCGTCAAATGGCGCTTCCAGCGAAAAAACTCCTGTCTCGGAAAAGGCTGCCACTTTATAGAACAAAAACTGATTCTTTCCAGCAGCATAATGTATCGTCAGACTCGTCTCTTCTGCTACATCGCCATTCTGACCGGCTGCATATACCGTTGCCGGCAAAAGCAACACTGCAGCCAGAGCACAACAGAACCGCAAAATCTTTTTCTGTAGTTTTCTGCTCCATCTATCCACGTTATCTCCTCCTTTTCCTCCTCTTATCTATGCTTAAGATTTCTTTTTCCGATAATGTACCAGCACCCAGATGATCAGTATCAGCAGAATCGGCACTGCAATCGCTGATGCTACGATCAAACGATCCACCTGCATGGCGTCTGCCGTCACCCGGATCGAATCATCCTCCAGGTTCGGGATACGGTGCCCGCGCACCAAAAGCCGGTGAGAATTCACTCCATAAGGTGTACAGGTAACCAGTGTACACAGATCCAGTTCCGGATCAATCTCCAGACCAGTCAGATCGTCCGGTTCTACAATACTGATCTTATCCACCTCATAGGTCAGTGTCTCATCCAGCACCCGGATCATGAAGACATCTCCCTCATCCAGTTCGTCCAGATTGGTAAATAACTTGGCAGACGGAAGTCCTCGATGTCCGGATACCACACTGTGAGTTCCAATTCCACCAACCGGCAGTGAAGAGCCTGGGATATGACCTACTGCAATCTGCAGAACACCTTCATCTGTTCCATGATAAATTGGAAGAGATACCTTGATCTCCGGGATCTCTATATATCCCATGATCCCAGTTCCACCAACATCCAGAATACGGTTATACTCTTCTTCTTCCTCTTCCGTCAGGTTCCAACGGTTCGGTTGATACGAAAGCTTCTGATTGTATGCTTCCGCTTCCTGCCACATCTTTTCATAATCTTCATCGTCCAACTCCGCCACTGCTTCCGCATAAGTCGCGATCGCCCTGGACTGATGAAATGAATTCCAGTAATCACTGATTGTCGGATACAGCAGTAAGGACAGGCCTACGAAAAAGATCAGCACAAGTATGATTGTCGAAATATTCTTTTTGACCCACTTCATAAAACTCTCCTTACCGTTGTATCCGGGATAGAGCATGTTATTCCCGATACTCCATCCCGCTATACAACGCTTTTGCCCTGTGTCAAATGTTCTTCTTCATAACATATCTGCATGATAATCCAGGAAGAACATTCTGACACACCAGGATACTTTGCAAATTATTTATTCATACGTCTCTTTGTGATCAGCATGATTGCTGCACCAAGTACAAGGATTGTACCAAGAACGTAGAAGATTGTGGTACCCATACCACCAGTCTCTGGAAGAGTAGAACCCTGCTTATTCTCAATAGTATTTGTAACATTAGAATCAGATGTTAATGTTGTTGTTGCCGATGTTCCATCTGCATTTTCTGAATGTGTAGCTTTAATCACAACAGTTGTATCAGCACATTTATTATATCCTGCAGGAACCGTTGTCTCTTTTAATACATATGTACCAGCATCCAAACCTTTTATATTGAATACACCAGTATCAGCAGCAGATGTCATTTCTACTGCTGTTTCTCCTGATTTCACAGGACGATATGCGCTTAACGTTTTATCATAAATCAAACCAATTTCAGTAGTTCCTGTAGAGTCATACAGCCTAAAACCTGCACCTGCTAATGGTGTTTTGTTTTTAGAATCTGTTGCATCAACCTTCGTGTTATCTACTTCATATGTGAATACCCATACACTATCTTCTGGAGTCTTACCTAATTCTTCATTTCCTTCACCACTAGCATTCGGATTATTAGAATATTGAAGACCTACTGTATTTTTGTTTGTTGTTGTACCAGACGCGTGATTTACCTGTGCATTTTCATTTAAATGTGCATTATAAATAACTACTATATCAGCACCCTCTGTCAAATTTACTTCTGAAATAGACTTAATATCATCAATTGTAAGTGTCCAACTTCCTCCTGCCTGATTTGCATTTGCAGTACAAGAATACTGACCAGCTTCAAGAGTGACACCATCAACTGTTACACTGTCAATAGATTCAAAGGTCACACCTTCAGACATTGTATCTGTAAATATAACTTTATACTTCTCGTATGCGTTAAAATCAGTATCTGCTGGCAGATTAGCAATTAATTTAAACTGAAAAGATTCATTGATTGCATGGTCAGCAGATTCTCCCCATCCATCTGTGGCACCTGCTTCTGCATCATCAATCTCATCCCATACCTGCTTATCAACTGTTGGCTTCGCAGATTTTGGAGATAACTCAATATTTCCTACAACCTTAAGAATGTAAGAAGTATAAGCATCATCTTTGTTCGTTAAAGAGTCATCCTTATCTTTCACCAGATAATAACCTGCTGCAAGACCAGAAATTTCATATTTACCATCTGTTACAGTACTAGCAGAACCAGCTGCAGTTGTAAGATACGGAGCAACTTCTTTTGCAAATGCTTTTGCATCCGCTTCTGTTTTCAACTTTTCAGCTTTCGTTGCCGCATTGCCTAAAGCTGTTTTTCCATCTTCAGATACGCCGGAACCCCATACAATGTTGGAAAGTGTAGTTCCAGATAAATCACCAGTAAAAATCTGGTAAGCTTCATAAGTATGACCTTCTGCTGAGTTATTGATTGTAATGGAATAGGTATCTGCAGCAAATGCGGTCATTGACATTGCCAATACCATAACCGCTGTCAGTAATAAACTGACAAATTTTTTCATGTGTTTCATCTCTTTTCCTCCTTTATCTTTTATACATGAAATAGTTTTCTTTTTGGATGTGTCCACCCCTCATATCATCTTCGGATATGCCTTCTTCTTCCCTCCTTTAAATGTTGTTTTATATACAGAAGGGCAGAAGCCAGCATCAGCAGGATTCCTCCCATGATATATTTAATTGTGCCGGAGCCACCGGTTTCTGGAAGTGTAAAATCTGTTTTTTCTTCCTTTGTGTTTGTGATTACGATTTCTCCATCTTGAATTCCATTATTGTTTGTATAAGATGTAAGATACCCATTTACTGCAGTAATTTCTTCAACCGAATAATACAACCCCTCCCCAGATTCATTCTGCTTCTGCAAGTTTTCCCACACATATGTCCATTGGTTCTCATCATTTAATCGTATGGGTTCTCCCACTTTTTCATATTCACCAACTATATAATCAGGGTCAGTGAAGTCAACTGTAACAGGAGTGTTTGTCTCTAAATAACCATATACCATCAATGTACAATTGTCTTCTACAATTTCATTTGTTTCTATTGTAGGGCACCCTTTTACAATCTCACTCTTCTTTTCAAATCTTTCATCATTCTTAGTTACATACCACTGATTCTCTTGCCCAACTGCCCACGTAGGCTGTTCAACCGTCAATTTAATGCTTGTACCTTTTTTTACACATATATTAATTTCTTTACCATATGCAGAGTTAAACTGGATTTTAACATGGTATCCATCTGAAACTTTTGTATTTTGCATCAACTGGACTTGAATTTCATCGATTCCCGGATCAATTGCCACTCCATTCTGGTCAAGCCATACTTTTTGTACTCCAATACTGGTATATTCATTTGGTATATAGATATTTCCACCATTTTTACCAAGTACTTGAATATTATTCATAACTCCAATTTCAGTCCTTGTCTCATCATTAAGAGACCACCACAATGTTTCTAATGTCTGATTATCATTTAACCAAACAAAATAATACTCTTTATCCGTTTTAATATATCCTTTAGGAGCACTTATTTCTTTCAATTTATAAAGTGTATTTTCTCGAAGCACTTCACCTGCAGTTGCACTACTGTCTGCTTCTAATACAAACTCCCCATTCTCATCCGTCACTAAATTAGGAGTATGCGGTTTCCATCCTGGAGCATTTTCAAATCCTTCTTCCCCTTGTTTATGATAACTTAAAAGCTGGAATTCCGCACCCTGAAGTAATTTTGAATAATCTTCGCTATCCACTTTATATATTTTTATTTTCGTTTTGTTAACATGTGCTCCAGATATATTATCTTTCAACTCAAGATTTTCAACCTTGCTACTTTTCCCTGCCAGATTCACCTCATTATTTATTTGAATACTTCCAACAGCACTTGATCCCTTATCATAAGTATATCGGTATGTTAACACACATGCTAATTCATCTGGAAGCTTAACAGTCAACACTTGTTTTCCGCTTTCTACATTATTATAAGCCACCTGATAACGTGACGAATCAATCAATTCTCCCTTATAATTATTTTCCGCATTATTTAGATCATATGTATAAAGTTGAACATTTGACAAATCCAGATATATCCCATCCAGATTAGAATATGTCAATGTATCATACAACGTTAAAGTATCGCTATTAATATCTAAATTATCCTTTGTCGGATTAATCACCACATTGTATTCAACCTCATCCAGCCAAACCACATTTCCACTTTCATCAGTAGTTGAAAGTTGCTCTCCTACCTTCGCCACAATCTCTTTTTCTTTTGTTACTGTTGTTGTAGTTGACGCACTTCTTTCTCCCCAACTAACCGAATTTACAAAATCCTTGATTTCTCCTCCTTGAATCGCTCCATTGTCAATAGATACTGCATAAAATATAGCAATCGGCCAATTTGTTTTAAATCCAGCCGGAAGTTTAATCGTTAATAAGTGATCTTGCTGAGTAAAAGTCGGTTTATTATCTTCAACTGTTAGATCGTGTCCGCCTTCCGATGGCCATATTGCCGTTAAACCCGAATCATTAACACTGCAATACAATGCATATCCGCTCTCCTCAACATAGTGAACCCCTTCTGGCAACATATCTTGTAAAACAATGTCACTATCATTACTATCAGGTCTTATTATTAGTCGGTAATAAAGCATTCCGCTATCACCTGAATCAAGTTCTACAGACGAACCGTCTGACTTAAAACCATTCCAAGTAGAATCATTTCCTACATATACAAATTCCGTTGGAGGATTCATAAATCCTGTCCCTGAACTTGCCTTTTGAAGTCTCTGTGGGTTTGTATAATTTACAGATGCTTCCGTACTATGGTTTGGTATCTCTCCCACATTTTTTAATGTAATTGTTGTTCCTTCTGCAACATTTGATGTTACCCCAGTAGTAGGATAATTAAAATAAATCGTTTTTCCTACAATTCCTTCTATGTTGTCTTTCTGAGGAATGAATGTAATCTTAAAAGATGTTACTTTACTGCTTTCACCACTAACCTCTGATCCAGTTGTGTTATAGAATTTTATTTCGTACTTAAAGTACTTTTCAAATTCGTTTGTATTACTTTTAAATGAAACAGTCTTTTGCTCTCCTGATTCTACATACTGGAGTGTTAATGTCTCCGAAATCAAGTTTGAAATATCATCAACTGTTCCATAATGAACATCTTCATTTTGCTGTCCATCATCCCCAAGTATCATGTCTGTATAAACAAATGACTCTAAACTAGAAATACTTTGATTTGGAAGTGTAATGTTAGTTTGCCATTTGTATTTCTGATTTCCGTCAGAATCTTTTTCCTCGCTTATTTTACTTTTGTTTAATCCCCAATCTCGTTTAGTTATTCCGACATTACTTCCAGTTGAGTAAGACTGGTCTGTCCCGTTACTTAATTCGACACTATTATTCACTGTATTGCTATCATGAGAAACTTCCGTTTCATAAACAATCGTATATGAATATACATCTGTGGTATCTTCACTGAATACATATGGTAAAGAGATTTCCGTTGAAGTACCAGTTGTTTCGTTCTTTAATATTGCGGTTTTATTGGTTAGCTCATTTCCATCCAATGTATCCGACAATGTATATCCATTCAGATTTTGTCCTCCAGGATTAATCGTAACCGTCCATGTTATTTTTTCAGCATCTTCATCATAATAACCACTTTTTGTTATTACTTTTTCAGACACTTTTGTTTCATTCCATTTACTTGCACCATTCGCACACGCATAATTTGTAACATACAACTTTCCATCACTGTCTGCGGTTCCTGGTGTAACTGTATATGTAATTACATATGTTTCATTGCTCTGCAATTCCTGCAATGCATCTATCACCAAATGTTGCTGATTATTGCTAGCTTCAATGACCGGAGTTACTCCTGTTATTGAAGAGCTATTACCTGATGCATCTATTTTCTCAATTACAATTGAATAACTATTAAAAGTACCATTCGTCAACCAATCTTCAAATTTTACTTCTTTTCCTGTACCATTGGTTGTTCCGATTGTAACCTTATACGTAATCGAATTTCTATCTTCGCTAATCGTTGATTGTTTATCTATATTAATATCGCCTGCCTGTTGTTCTTCCTCGTCTTTCTTGATAATAATCGTTCCTCCATCTCCGCCAAATTGGATTTCTTTATCTTCTCCTGTATTGTCGGAACTAACAGTACCTTCAAAATAAATATCACCGTCAATTGCTTCTCCACCCTCAGCAAACGAATCATCAAATATAATAACAATCATTCCACTCTCATCAATATAATAATCTCCAACATCTTTACCTTGCCAGTAAACACGTCCCGATAAGCTTTCATTAGGAAGCACGCCAGCAGGGAGTTGGTAATGAATTGTTTTAGAAGTACTTGTAATAATTCCTGCCGGAATTGAATAATTTAGCGTAACACGAACTTGATCTCCGTTCTTAAACTCTGTAGACTCTGTCCAGTTACCATTCACAATCTTCTGAACTGTTACTTCTGTAATATATTGTTCAAAATCCTCTCCAAGATTCTCTGGAAGAGCAGAAATCGAACGTCCTGACATTAATGAGTACGAACGTTCTACTGCATTAACTTCTGCAACTGGCAATGAACTTTCTTGTATAATATCTTCTGTTTCACCAGATTGTCCTTCTACCTTCTTTTCTTCTGTTTCATAGCATTGTTCCGTATGCTGATGTTCTTCTTTTTTGCAGACTAATTCTTTTATTTCCAATGTCGTATTAAAACAATCATCTGTATGCTGATGTTCTTTTGTTTCAAGCATTCCACAAATCAAAATACCAGTTTCATCATAACATGCAGCCGTATGTTCATGAAGAGCAACCTCTTGCTCGGCACAAATCAACTCTCCATCACTATAGCAAGAATCTGTATGCTGATGTTCTTTAATCTCAGCCAATACACAGATAAGTTTTCCAGTTTCATCATAACAATTCTCATCATGTGTATGCACTACATAATCTGCAATTCCACAAATCAGATTTTTCTCTGCATCATAACAAGCACTCGTATGTTTGTGGAGTTCCAAGGATTCTAATGTACAGGTAAGTTCCTTTGTTTCTGGTTTTATTGTATAGCAATCCTCTGTATGTGTATGTTCTTCCTTTCCGCAGACTACATTATTTTCCAGTGTTATTGCCGGAAGGATCAACATATATGTCGTTACAAACACAACAACTGCAGCCAGCACACTTAAAACTTTCTGCCACCTTTTCTTCCTTTTATGTTTTTGGAGAGCATTTTTTGTGTGATTTGTTAATGAAGAACTCATCCCGGCACCTCCTTTTCCTTAGTTTCTCTATCCTTTATTTATAATCATTCCCATATTTGTATTATTATACCATATTTCATATTTTTTTCACACATTTTTTTCATATTTTTAACAGTCTTTTGTTAATATTATTTGCTATTAATGTACTGCAGCTATACTATATTCTTGCAATCTTTTCCCGAAGCTTGACCATCTTACGGTCAAGCGCAGCGATTTCTTCCGAATAGCCTTTCAGTTCTTTCGCTGCCTCTTCTGCGCCTTTTACGTCTTTTTTATAGATCATCTGATAATCGAGTACGGACCAGAAATCCATCGCCGTTGTCCGGATCTGAATCTCTGCCCGCTTCGTTTCTTTTTTATCTCCCAGATAGATTGGCAGGTCAACGATCAGGTGAAGGCTCATGTAGCCATTCTTTTTCGGACTTTCTATATAATCTTTGATCTTAACAATTTCCAGATCCTGCTGTTTTTCCAGCATTTCTGCCACTCTGTATATATCATCCTGAAACAGGCAGATGATCCGTATCCCGATCAGGTCATTCAATTTCTTTTTTGCGGTAGCAAAATTTGTCTCGTACCCTTTACGTACCAGCTTCGCATGAATGCTGTCCGGTTTCTTCAGTCTACTGTTGACGTCACGGATGATCTCCCTGTGATATTCCCGCGACAGCTGCTCATTGATGATATTGATCTTCGCTTCAAGGATACCCACCACATACTGGTATCGAAGTTCATACTTCTCATGTTCCATATCATGGGCAATCTGTTCAATTTCTTGTTTGATATCTTTTGTTATTTCCTGTTTCTTTTTTTCCTGCTTCATTCTTTTGATCACGATTCCTTCCTGTTCTATATACATTTTATGTTCTATATATACTTTATGATCAAGCATGTTCTCACTATTCGGAAAAATCAGCTGTCTCTGTATATTCTATTATATCGTAAAATCCACATCTCAACTATCCTGGTTCTGTAAAATTCCCCCAAAAAAAACACAACCCCGTATTTTGGGATTGTGCTTAAGCTGGAAATCGGACTTGAACCGACGACCCCTTCATTACGAGTGAAGTGCTCTACCGACTGAGCTATTCCAGCATGAAATGTATGTACTTTTTTTCCGTACGTGTTAAAGTATACCCGTACCAATATATTTTGTCAATAGAAATTTTATTTTTATTGCCTTCAGGCTACCGTGTAAAGCCTTGTAAATGATTAAGGCTTTACACGGTTTTCTTTTACATGAACATCCAGCTTCTGATATGGAATCTCAATTCCTTCTGCATCCATGGCAAGCTTGATCTCTTCCTGCAGCTTCCACTTTACGTTCCAGTATTCTTCTGTACTTACCCAGGCACGCATTCCGATCACGACGGAACTTGCTGCAAGCTCATCCACAAAAATCCGTATATCTTTGTCTTTCATGATCCGGTCCTCCTGATCAAGCAGACGCCTTGCCACTTCTTTCGCTTTGCGCAGATCTGAATCATAAGAGATTCCGAACTTCAGTTCCAGGCATCGTTCATCCTTCTCTGTGACATTGGTCAGACTGTTGTTCGTCAACATGCCATTCGGTATAATAACCGTCTTATTGTCAATCGTGGTAAGCTTCGTGTAAAAGAGCTGTATCTCTTTTACGGTTCCTTCATTTTTATGATTGTCTTCTATAATATAATCCCCGACTACAAACGGCTTCAGCATCAGAATCAGAACACCGCCGGCAAAGTTTGACAGGCTTCCCTGCAATGCCAGACCCACTGCAACGCCGGCTGATGCTATGATTGCGGCTACGGAGGCCGTATCCACTCCAAACTTCGTTGCGATTGTGAAGATCAGAATCGCATATAGACCAAACTTCAACAATGAGTCTACGAATGTGGCAACGCCTGCATCTGCACTGGAGCGGGCAAAAGCAGATTTCACAATCTTTCTCACCCATTTGATCAGATAACGTCCGATGATAAAGATGATAATCGCATATACCACTTTTAGTCCGAATCCGATCAGGTTTCCTGTATTATTATGAAAATACTGCAAAAAAGCGTTAATTTCTTCTGTTGTTTCCTGCGTCATTTCCTCTACGCTTGTTGTATCCATATCAGCTTTCTCCTCTTTTCAAGTCTTATCATTTTTCTGTCGTTCGCTTTTTATTCCTCTTTTAAAGCCAGAAATGCACTCAAATTTCCTCTTTTATTACCGGTCGCCCGGTGTGAAAACAGAATCTCCGGGTTGCAGTGTGTGCAGACATTCGTCACAGCAATCTGCTGCTTCGGGATCCCCGCTTCAGTCAACACTGCTTCATTGGCTTTCCACAGATTCAGTTGATACTTTCCATTTTCTTTTCGGTAAAATAATTCCGGCCAGAGCTTCTGTTCAAAATGTTTCCGAAATTCATCAATCACATCTTCACTGACCTCATAACAGTCCTGACAGATGGACGGTCCGATTGCCGCATAGATATCTTTCGGATCCGTGCCATACTCACGGCTCATTGTCTCTACCGTTACTTTTCCCATCTTATGAACCGTTCCTCTCCATCCGGAATGGCTCAGGCCGATCACTTTTTTCACCGGATCCACAAAATACAGCGGAACACAATCCGCATAGAATGTAACCAGACAGATTCCCGGCACATTCGTTACCAGTCCATCTGTTTCCATGAACCGTCTCCCGCGATCCTGTTCCTTTACCACAGCCACATTAGTAGTATGTGTCTGGTGTGTATATGTCAGATCTTCTGCCCGCACTCCGATCGCCGCCGCGATTCTTCTGCAGTTCTCAGCAACCGCCTGCGGATCATCTCCTCTGGTCGTACTGATATTCATCGTTGCACACGGCCCCTTACTGACTCCGCCAAGTCTAGTGGAAAAGCCATGATATACAACTCCCGTTTTTTCCAGCATTGGATACGAAAGGAAGGGAACTCCGTTTTCTTCCTTTTCATCCAATATATGTTCATTGTTTTTATAGATCAATCCCAGACTCATCACACATCTCCTTATCCGATATAGTCAAATGCATTCTGATAAAGTGTGAACTTATCCCCTTCAATGCTGATTACATCAAATCTGCACGCCACGTCCGCCAGCCCATGCATCATAAGATATGCCAGTGCACACTTTGACAGTACTTTCTGCTTCCCGAATCCGACTGCCTCTGCCGGATGTCCTTTCCGTTCATCCGTACGATACTTCACCTCACAGAATACCAGATATTCACCATCTCTCGCTACGATATCGACTTCTCCCATCTTGCATCGATAGTTATATTCCAGAATCTCATATCCAAGTGTTTTCAGATAGTTTCCTGCCCTCTTCTCGTATTCAGCACCTATACTGCGCTTATTATATCGACGTGCATTCATGCACACACTCCTTCTGTTGTCTGTACAGTTTTATATAAAGTTCTTTATAAATGTCCTTCTGTGGATCGGCGAAGGCCCGTGCTCTTTCAGACCCGCAATATGAGCCTTTGTTCCATACCCTTTATTGCTTGCAAAATCATATCCCGGAATGATCTGATCATATTCCACCATCATCCGATCCCTGGTAACCTTTGCGATGATGCTCGCCGCCGCGATGGACACACTCTTGGCATCTCCTTTGATGATAGGCACCTGAGGAATATCCACCTCCGGGATCGTCACAGCATCATTTAAGAGCAGATCCGGTCTGACCTTCAGATTCTCAATGGCCATACGCATAGCCTCATAGGTTGCCTGCAGGATATTGATCTCATCAATTCTCGCAGGACCGACAATTCCAATTCCCGTTGCCACTGCATGCTCCATAATCTCATCGTATAACGCTTCTCTCTTTTTCTCTGACAATTTTTTGGAGTCATTCAGATACAGGATCGGATTGTCTTTGGGCAGGATCACCGCTCCTGCCACAACCGGCCCTGCAAGCGGTCCCCTGCCCACTTCATCTATTCCACATATAGTGGCATAATGACTGTATTCCCTTTCATACACACTCATTGCCTCTGTACGTGCAATTTCCTTCTCCAGCTTTTCCTGCTGCTTTCGCAGCCTTTCCTCTTCCCTCTTATTCATGGCGGATCACTCCCATCTCATCAAAAGGATAGATGCGCACCCAGGCTCTTCCGATCAGATCTTCCTTTTTTAGAACTCCGACACTGGGATCCCGACTGTCCTGACTGTGATTCCGGTTATCGCCCAGCACAAAGTATTCTTCTTCTCCTAGCGTTATAGGTTCTGCCGCCGTCTGTGGATTCTCTATCACTTCTGCACCATAGACATCGCTGGTCAGCTGTTCGCCATTAATATATACATATCCGTCGATAATCTGCACCGTTTCTCCCGGAAGACCGATGATCCTCTTGATATAATATGTATTTTTCTCATATTTATAAGGAAATACTATGATATCATAGCGCTTTGGATCACGAAAACGATAGGAAATCTTTTCCACGATCAGGTTGTCTCCATCACTGAGTGTTGTCTCCATCGAAGACCCACTCACTCTGGTTCTCTGACCGACAAATGTAATGATCAGATAAGTCAGGCCGATAATGATCAGGATATACACGATCCATCCACCCAGTTCGCGTAAGATGCTTCTTTCTTCTTGTTCTTTTTCTGTATGTTCTGTCATATAATTATCCCCTTTATGAATCTTTCTCCCCCGATTCTAGCACACTTCCTGTGGATATTCCAGTGTCAGTCTCCCGAGGCGTCCGCCACGGAAATCATCCAGCAGCAATACTGCAGCTTTTTCTGTATCCAATTCATTCCCCTTTAGAAGACAATGCCTGCTGTCTGCGATCGCTCGTAGCATCACATATGCATCTTCTTCAGAAGTGACATTATATTTTTCTTCCAGCACTCCCGGATAAGATTGATTCATGAACTTGATCAACTCTGCGGCAAGTTCTTCCGTCTGCAGGATTTCATCCTTGATCGAACCGATAAATGCCAGTTTCAATCCAACGCTCTGATCCTCAAATTTAGGCCACAGGATTCCTGGCGTATCCAGAAGTTCTACGTTTTTATTCAGACGTATCCATTGCTTTCCCTTCGTGACGCCCGGCTTATTTCCTGTTTTTGCACAGCTTTTTCCCGCCAGTGCATTAATAAATGTAGACTTGCCCACATTCGGAATACCAACAACCATAGCTCGAACCGGCCTGTTTAAAATCCCACGTTTTCTGTCTCTCTCAATCTTTTCTTTACACGCTTCCTGAATCACACTGTGAATGGATTTCACTCCTCCGCCTTTTTTGGAATTCACTTTTACCACAGAAAATCCTTTTTCACGAAAATACTCCATCCATGCATCATTCCATCTGTCTTCTGCAAGATCCGCTTTATTCAGCAGGATCAGTCTCGCTTTATTCTTCCCAATTTCATCGATGTCCGGGTTTCTGCTGCTTACCGGTACTCTCGCATCCACAAGTTCTATTACCAGATCAATCAGCTTAATATTCTCCTGCATCATACGTTTTGCCTTGGTCATATGACCCGGGTACCATTGAAAATGCATAATTATTACTCCTTACTTATGAATCCAAAATGTTTTCTCGGGGATACTACAAACCACGCTTTTCCGTATATATATTCCCGCTTAACGTTGCCGATATCTGCATTTCTGCTGTCCTCACTGCTCTCACGGTTATCCCCGAGCACAAAATACTCGTCACCGGCAAGTTCTATCTTTTCATCCGCAATTCCGACATCTCCCATTTCTGATGTTGCGTAATCTTCTTCCAGTTTTTCACCGTCTATATATACATTGTTCTCTATGATCTCCACCGTCTCTCCCGGAAGACCGATAATTCTTTTAATATAGTAATGAGCATTTTCATTGCCCTTTGGCTTAAAGACGATGATATCTCCTCTCCTGGGAGAAGAAGCATTATACAGAATCCGATTCGTCAGCACTACATCTGCATTACTGAGTACCGGACTCATGGAATCCCCCACTGTACTGACACTCTGTCCAAAATACCACACTGCAACAAACGCCAGAAGACAGGTAACTGCAATTTTAAATATCCATCTTCCGACAACCGCCAGATATTCCAGATTCAGATGAAACTTTTTTCTCGGTCTTTTTATCTTCCCTATTCCTTTTCGACGACGCCTGTTATATGCATTGACTTTCCGCCTTTTCCTGTTGAAATCCAGTTCCTTTCGTCTGTGTCTCATAGATTCCCCTTATATCAGAAAAGGACAATTACATTATGTAGTTGTCCTTTTTCCTTCTTTGTTTACAATTTTACTATCTTACTAATTCTTTTACTTTTGCTTTCTTACCAACGCGGTCTCTTAAGTAGTTCAGTTTTGCTCTTCTTACTTTACCTCTTCTTACTACTTCAACCTTCTCTACGTTTGGAGAATGCAGCGGCCATGTCTTTTCAACGCCGATTCCGTTAGAATTCTTTCTAACTGTAAATGTTTCTCTTGCTCCGCCGCCCTGTCTCTTAAGGACTGTTCCTTCAAAAACCTGAACTCTTTCACGGTTTCCTTCTTTGATCTTTCCGTATACTTTTACAGTATCGCCAACGTGAAACTCCGGAGCCTGTTCTTTTAACTGCTCTGCTTCGATGTTCTTAATGATATCGTTCATGATGTGTGACCTCCTTGTTTACTTGGATGTTCTTAATACAATTCGTACCAGAGGACCATCTATTATCTTCACAACGTACTATATATTATCATATCTATCATCTATTTGCAAGGTTTTTCTGACGAATATCCAGATTTTTTATTCTGACAGATCTTCCACCATTTTTTTCTCCTGTGGTGTAAGTTCTGCTTTTTCCAACAGATCTGGCCGATTCTTTGCTGTACGTATGACCGACTGCTCTCTTCGCCACTTTTCAATATTAGCGTGATGTCCGGACAGCAATATCTCCGGCACCCGTTTCTCATGCCATACTTCCGGTCTGGAATACTGCGGATATTCCAGCAGGTTATCCTGAAAACTTTCAAATTCAGCAGATACATCATTGTGAAGTACTCCCGGCACCAGACGGGAGATACAATCTACCATAATCATCGCAGGAAGCTCTCCGCCTGTCAGCACATAATCACCGATAGATACATAATCTGTCACAATCTCTTCCAGCACACGTTCGTCGATTCCTTCATAATGGCCACACAGGAATACCAGATCCTCTTCTTTGGCAAATTCCTCTGCCATCCCCTGGTTAAATGTCTTTCCCTGTGGTGAGAGATAGATTACCCGAGACTTTTTTACGGTCTCTGCTTCATTCTCTTCCTTCGCACGCTCTGCAATCTTCTCGCTCAGGGCTTTATAGCACTGATATACCGGCTCTGCCTGCATCAGCATTCCCGCTCCGCCGCCATATGGATAATCATCCACACTGTTATGCTTGTTAAATGCATAATCCCGGATATTGACTGCTTCAATTGACAGCAGTCCGTTATTGACCGCTCTCCCGATAATACTGGTATTCAGTCCATCCATCACCATCTCCGGGAACAATGTCATAATATAAAAATTCATAATTTGCCCTCTTCTATACAAGTCCATCCATCAGATGAATCTTCATTTTCCCCTCTTCGATATTGACGTCCAAAATACATTCTTTAATAGCCGGAACCAGTACTTCTCCGTGTTCTGCGCTATCGATCACATAGACATCATTGGCTCCCGTCTCTATGACATCTTTCAACGTGCCAAATTCTTTTCCATCCTCTGTTTCTACAGCCATGCCGATCATATCAGCAATAAAGTATTCATCTTCCTCCAGTTCGACTGCATCGCAACGTTCTACCAGAATCGGACATCTCTTATATCTTTCAATGTCATTTATATTATCAAAGCCTTTAAATTTCAGGATCACAAACTGTTTAAAAAACTTTACTCCCTGTATCTCCAAAGGCAAGGTCTCTTTTCCTGTGTCAAGAAGGACATGCTTTAACTGTTTAAACCGAGCAGCATCGTCCGTAGTCGGATACACTTTCACCTCTCCGCGTACTCCGTGCGTGGATGTAATCACACCAACCTGTAACAATTCTTCCATAGTTTCTCCTTCATATATCGTGATATAGATAAGGGACAAGACCAAAATCGGACCTGTCCCCGGATACCTCATTTCATTACAGCTGATATCTGTAATCCATTAATCCATAATATCAACTACTACCTTCTTATCTTCCTTTGCAGCAGCTGCCTTTACGACAGAACGGATTGCTTTCGCGATACGTCCCTGTTTTCCAATTACTTTTCCCATATCAGAGTCAGCAACGTGTACTTCCAGAATTGTCGTTTTCTTTTCTACCCGTTCGCTGATCTCAACGCTGTCCGGGTCGTCAACTAATGCTTTCGCAATGACTTCAACTAATTCTTTCATAGATTCACACCTCCAGTGGCATGATTATTTTTCAATGCCTGCCGCTTTCAAGATCTTAGCAACTGCCTCTGTCGGCTGTGCTCCGTTTGCCAGCCATTTTTTAGCTGCTTCCTCATCAACACTGATTGCACTTGGATCACAGTTCGGATCATAAGTTCCAACCTCAGCGATGAACTTTCCATCTCTTGGTGATCTGGAATCTGCCACGATGATTCTATAGAAAGGAGCCTTCTTCTGTCCCATTCTTCTTAATCTCATTTTTACTGCCATGTTACATTACCTCCATAAATATGTTTATTTTTTCATTTATCTATATAACGCGATTTTCGCGATATATCATAGTTAGAACGGCAAGCGGAATCTGTTTTTCTTGCCGCCTTTTCCCATCATCTTCATCATCTTTTTCATCTCGCCAAACTGCTTTACCATGCGGTTTACTTCGCTGATATCCACACCGGCTCCTTTTGCGATTCGATGCTTTCTGGATGGGTTTAAGATATCCGGATTGCTTCTTTCCTTTGGCGTCATGGAATAGATCATTGCTTCCATTCTTGCCATTTTCTTTTCTGCCTGAGCTGTCTGTTCATCATCCAGACCTTTCATCTTGCCAAGGCCTCCCATTCCCATACCGGGGAGCATGCTCATCACATTGCCAAGACCGCCCATATTCTTCATCTGTTTAATGCTTTCCAGATAATCATCAAAATCAAACTGATTTTTCTTCAGTTTCTGGGTCATCTGCTTTGCTTTTTCTTCATCAATCTCAGCTTCTGCCTTTTCAATCAGAGAAAGCACATCACCCATACCAAGGATTCTGGATGCCATACGATCCGGATAGAACTGTTCCAGATCCGAAAGCTTTTCTCCCATACCAACATACAAGATCGGTTTTCCTGTAACTGCCTTTACAGACAGAGCAGCACCGCCTCGCGTATCGCCATCCAGCTTTGTCACAATCACACCGTCAATGCCGACTTTTTCATTAAACTCTTTTGCAACATTGACTGCGTCCTGACCTGTCATGGCATCAATTACAAGAATTGACTGATGTACGGTTACGGTATCCTTGATTTCCTGAAGTTCTGCCATCATGTCCTCATCTACATGAAGACGTCCGGCTGTATCGAGGATTACAATGTTATTGCCGTTCTTCTGTGCATGCTCAATGGCTGCTTTCGCAATATTCGCAGGTTTATGATTCTCTCCCATGGAAAATACTTCCACACCCTGCTTTTCACCATTTACCTGCAGCTGCTTGATCGCTGCCGGTCGATACACATCACATGCGACCAGAAGTGGTTTTTTGCCTTTTAATTTATATTTTCCCGCCAGTTTTGCGGTAGTCGTTGTCTTACCTGCTCCCTGAAGACCTGCCATCATGATGACGGTGATTGCACTTCCTGGCTGAAGTTTGATCTCGGTCGTCTCTGATCCCATGAGCTTCACCAGCTCTTCATTCACGATCTTGATGACCATCTGCCCCGGATTCAGGCCATTCATTACATCCTGACCAATTGCTCTTTCCTGAACATTTTTAATAAAATCTTTTACAACCTTGAAGTTGACATCCGCTGCAAGAAGTGCTCTCTTAATCTCCTTGAGAGCCTCTTTTACATCTTCTTCGGTCAGACGGCCTTTACTTCTTAAGTTCTTAAATATATTCTGAAGTTTTTCTGTCAAGCTGTCAAATGCCATTCTATAACTCCTCTATAATTGCATCGGATATCTTTCGGATATCGGCTACCAGTTCTTCTGTCGGCCGTTCCTCATATCCATCCAGCAACTCATCAATTGTCTTTACTTTTTCTTTGATTGCTACGAACTTCTCCACCAGATGAAGCTTTTCTTCATATCCACGCAAAGACTGGGAACAGCGTTTGATCAGATCGTGTACTCCCTGACGGCTGATTCCTTCTTCTTTCGCGATCTCTCCCAGCGATAAGTCTTCCAGTATAAACTGTTCATACACTTCTTTTTGATGTTCTGTAAGAAGTTCTCCATAGAAATCATACAGTAAAGCCTGTTCTAATATTTCATTCATTTCCTTCACCTGTGATATCATATACCAAATCCCATCAGGTGTCAAGTATTTTTTCTTTACACCCGGGAAATTTATAAACCATTTTTGATATTGTCCTAATATACCACAAAGAAAAATGTCCCGAATGTGGTATGATACTCTCATTAAGCTGATGGGAGGAATTATTATCAGAAAGGTTGAACTTCGAATGAACGAACA
>NZ_JAFBIZ010000054.1 GCF_021531995.1 Faecalicatena contorta | reverse complement strand
ACAATAATGAGTTATTCAGAGAAAATAATAACTGTTTTGAGCAGACTTCGATTGAGGGGTCTGCTTTTCTTTCGCTATTTTTGAAGGAGGTGATGCAGGTGGAGGTAAGTATCCATGAACTTTTAGCGGCGGCAAGGGAGGCGGTGAAATCGGATTATATCAAAGGCGAAAGCATTTTATGTGAAACCAGATATCATCCGGATACCCATTACATGGTAGAAATAGAGATGTTAAAAACAGATAACACGCTGGGGAAAAAAGGAGCTTATATCCGGAAGTTTTTGACGGAAGATGAGTATTCTGCCATGTTACAAAAGCAGGAAGAACATCTCATAAAAATAAAAAGACAGGCCATTGTTCAAAAAGGAACATTGAGATATATCCCTCTCCCGGACAGGCTGGACAGCCGCCGGGAGAGGGATATTTTTTAACCGGCTGGGAAAGAACAGGGAGTGTTCCTCAAGCAGCAGCGGTATGAGAACCCCAGAGTTTCCGCAGGTTTTGGGGCATGGAAACTTAGAAAAGTGTTCAAAACAGGCACTTTTGCAACGATCCGTTGCAGCAGAAAAAGGGTTCTTGGATTTATGCCAGACGAAAAAACGAAAGAAGGATGTGATTATGATGATAGTAGGAATTGATCATGGGTATTATGCGATCAAGACAAAACATGTGTCTTTTCCCAGTGGCATTATCAAGTATGATTATGAGCCGTATACGATGCAGAATGTTCTGCAGTATCGGGGAAAGTATTATGTCTGTGGTACAGGGAGACAGACGCTGGTAAAAAATAAAACGTCCAATGATAATTATTATCTGCTGACGTTGGCTGCGATTGCAGAAGAAATTAAGCACCAGAAAGCGGAACGAAAGACGGAAGTCATTCTGGCAGTTGGACTGCCTTTGTCCAGCTTTGGAAGGGAGAAACAGGGATTTAAGGAGTATCTGTTGCGGAAAGAACAGCCGGTGCGCTTTTTATATGAAAGTGAATGGTATGAAATACAGATCAAAGATGTGAAACTGTTCCCACAAGGCTACTCTGCCCTGGCTCTGCATCCAGAGTACCTGAAGGATGAACCATCTGTTCTTCTGGTGGATGTTGGTGGCTGGACGGTTGATCTGATGAGACTGGATAATGCTGTTCCGAATGCGGCAACCTGCAGGAGTCTGGAGCTGGGTGTGATCCGGTGTATTGATGAGACGGCAGAACAGGTGCGGAGAAATACCGGACTGTCTGTAACGGAAACACAGATCGAACGTGTGCTTCGTGGGGAAACCTGCAGCATGGCAGAAGATGCAAGAGTTGTCATACAGGAAAACGGACGGAAATACATCGAAAGAATCTTGTCTGCGGTAACGGAATCCGGGTTTGATCTCAGGGCGGTGCCGAGCGTATTTATGGGTGGAGGTTCTGCGATTTTAAAACGCCACGTGACCGCACAGGACGCGATTTGCCGCCCTGTTTTTATCGAGGACGTCCATGCGAACGCTGCCGGGTATGAACGGATTGTAGAGCAGATGTGGGCGAAATGACACGTCCGGTATATTCGTTCCGTCCAAACCTGAAAAATCCGGAACATAAGAAAGCATGGGAGAAATTCCAGAGTGTTCCGGAAGGACAGAAAAACCAGTATCTTGTTCAGGCGATTCTGGAAAAAGAGGACCGGAAGTGGATGGAAGAGATCATCCAAAAGACGATCAAAGAAAGTGTTCGGGAATTAAACATTTGTGGCGGTGCGGAACAAAGTGGAACAAATCCACCGTCTGAGGATATCCCGGATCAGATGATGGATTTCCTATCTCAGATGGAAAATATGTAAAGGGGGTGAGGCCTATGATTGTGCGATACATACATTGTTGGATCTGCTAGGGGCAGGAGCAAAACAGCATCGATATCTTTGGTAGGTATTGTGAATAGCTTTCCATGCATCTTTGGAGTATGTTGTGTGTAGCGAAACGGAAAGGAGAAACGCTATGACAGAGATGAAGAACATATGCGGAAAGATCCCGAAGGACTTACACGAAAAAGTAAGAGAAGAGATTGAACTGACAGAAAGCAGCACACAGAAATTTATACAGCAGGTCATCGAAGAACATTTTGAAAGACTTGCAGGAAAAGGAGAAATGAGCATGGGAACAGCAAGAACAATCGCAGTACAGGTATCAGAGGAATTATTCCAGAGATTAAAAACAGTCATCGCAAAAAAAGGCATGAAACAGAAAGACTTCTTAATTCAGATCATCGAAGAGGCACTGGAAAAGGCAGAAGGCGAATGGCAGAACAAAGACAGCATGGAAGAAGCTGAACCTGCAACTGGAGAATCTGAAACAGAAGAGACTCAACCGGAAGAGGAAAACGAACCGAGCGAGGAAAGTGAATTGGACGAGGAAACCGAACTGAAAGAAGAAAGCGAACCGGACGAGGAAACCGAACTGAAAGAAGAAAGCGAACCAGACGAGGAAACTCAACCGGAAGAAGAAACCCAAGCAGAAGAACCAACAGAATGGTAACAAACAGATACAGAGAAACCAACAGGCGGTATGAGAAAAATCATGCCGCCTGTTTTTATCAGCAAAGGAGGTTGATAACCGCAACCATTCAATTTTTTGATCTCTTTAGCGGAATCGGCGGATTCCGAGAAGGCTTAAGACGTGCAGGGGGATTTACCTGTGTCGGACACTGCGAGGTGGATACTTATGCGGATAAGAACTACCGATTGCTGTTTGACACAGAAGGGGAGTGGTATTGTAGTGATGCACGAACAATTGAACCAGAACGAATGCCGGATTTTGATCTGCTCTGTGCAGGATTTCCTTGCCAGGCATTCTCTATCGCCGGAAAGCGGGAAGGATTTGCAGATGCAAGAGGAACCCTCTTTTTCGAGATTGCCCGGCTTCTCAAAGCTAAAAGCCCCCAGTATTTTATCCTTGAAAATGTTCCCGGTCTGCTTTCGCATGACAAGGGGCGGACATTTTGCACCATCCTCAGTACGCTTTCGCAACTGGGGTACCATGTCGAATGGAAAGTGCTTAACAGCAAGGATTTCGGAGTCCCCCAAGCAAGGAAACGGGTGTATATTGTCGGATATCTTGATTTCAGATGTGCCGGAAAAATATTACCTGAACCAGAAACAAATGGAGCAGCTCTTGTTCAAATCCGGGCAGGAAGTCAGGGGAAAAGAGTCTACAGTCCCAAAGGACTAAGCTGTACCCTGACATCACAGGCAGGTGGAATGGGCGGCAAGACAGGATTATATGATGTAGGTGTTCCAATCAAAGAGAATACAAAACTCGGCTACAAACTTGCAAGAGAAGGGGACAGCATCGATCTGGGCTATGCGAATCTCAACAGCAGGAGAGGAAGAGTCGGACACCAGATCGCACATACCCTGACAACAGGTGTTCAACAGGGAACGCTGCACTTTGTCGATCTTTCACCGCCGCCGGTGGTAACGGAAGAATGCAGAAGCCTGAACACCAGACAATGCGGTGTCCACAAATATAAAGGAGAATGTTCCGGTGTATTAGCAGAGGATGGAGCAAGAGCAGTCTTAACACCAGCAAAAGAAAATGTCCGGCAGAACGGCAGACGCATGAAGGAACCGGAAGAACCAATGTTCACGATTACTGCAACAGATCGTCATGGCATCTTGTATCACGGAAGAATACGCAGACTGGTTCCAAGAGAGTGTCTGCGTCTGCAGGGATATTATGACTGGCAGATTGATAAGATCATAGACTGCACATCGGATGCACAGCTATATAAACAGGCTGGGAACGGGGTAACTGTTACGGTGATCGAAGCAATCGGAGCATTACTGCGAAAGGCAGATGCAGAGCGAAAAGAACTGGAACTGTCTGAGAAAGGATAGTGTCGGTGATGATTGGAATTCAGGATCAGTACTTTGGTACGGAAATCGAGATGACAGGAATCACCAGACAACGGGCTGCAGAAGTTGTAGCAGAACTGTTCGGGACAGAAGTCGTTTATGAAGGTGCGTATTACGGAATATGGTCAGCGAGAGATCGGGAAGGAAAAAAGTGGAAGTTCATGTCTGACGGAAGCATTGATACACAAAGAAAATCAGGTGGTCGAATCGTATCAGCAGATAGAGAATATTCAACAGAGATGGTATCACCGAAATTATCCTATGATGAAATGGGAAAGTTACAGGAAGTTGTACGCTGTCTGCGGAGGCATGGAGGTTTTGTCAATGAGTCCTGTGGTCAGCATGTTCATGTAGATGCGGCGAACCATACACCGCAGAGTCTGAAAAATGCGCTGACCATTATGTACGCAAAGGAAGATATCCTGTTCAAAGCACTGAAAGTGCAGGAAAGAAGAGAGTACAGCTATTGTCAGAAGGTGCGTCCGGAGGTATTGGAAAAAATCCGAAAAATGCCAAACAAATCCATTACGATGGACCGGGTAAGAAATGTCTGGTATGGAGGCCGAGATGGAAGTCATAATCATTATGACAGTACCCGGTATTATGCGTTAAACCTCCATGCTGTATTTTCCAAAGGAACATTGGAGTGGCGCTGTTTTGAAAGTACCCTTCATGCAGGAAAAGTGAGGGCGAACATTACACTGGCACTTGCGATTTCCGCACAGGCGATTAATCAGAGATCCACCCAGATGAAAAAGACACCGATCTCAGAAAACCCGGCGTTTACATTCCGTACGTTTTTGTTGCGGCTCGGATTAATCGGAGAAGAATATAAGAATGTACGGAAACATCTGCTGGCAAATCTGGAAGGTGATCTGGCATGGAGATACGACAAAAGCACATATGAGTGCCTGAAGAAAAAACAAAGGACGGAAGACGTCAGATCGAGGTGAGGAAAATAGAAGAAAGATATTATTTTGCATATGGCAGTAACATGAACCTGGGGCAGATGAGATTCCGCTGTCCGGATGCGGAAGTGGTTGGCAATGTCCGGCTGGAAGATTACCGGCTGGCATTCCGTGGCAGAGCTCCGGGAAATGGCGTTGCAACTGTGCTTCCGGAAAAAGGAAGCTATGTGGATGGAGTCTTATGGAAGATCACAGAAGCTTGTGAAAAGAATCTGGATTTTTATGAAGGATTTCCAAATTTTTATGGGAAAGAAACCATTCAGGTAAAGGATCAGGCTGGAACTGCAAGGGAAGTATTCGTATACACGATGAACTCCCCTCATAAGGATGTTCCGGCAAGACCATCGAAATTTTATCTGGATGGAATTCTGGAAGGATGTCTGGAAAATGATTTGCCGACAAAGGCAGTGATGGATGCAGTAAAACGCACCAGACAGGAAATGAAAAAAGCAGAAAAGCAATATACAAGATAAATGTTACCGCAGAGGGAGAGCCTTCTGCGGTATTTTACTGAACAATATATTTATTATCAGAAAGGAAACACACATGAAGGTGAAGAATTTAAAAACTAGAATCGCAGCCTTTGGACTGGCTGTCCTGATGGGCGTCAGTACCTTAAGCAGTGCCAATGCGTTTGCTGCCGAGCAGACGGATGTGGGGCAGGAGGTACAGGCATCCGAACAGGCGGCTACGAGTCAGAAAGAGAAGGTAGTTACGGCAGACGATATCACGAAAGAGATTTCGGATGAAATATTTGCAGTGGAAACCAGTATGGAAGGAATCCATTATGATGCAGAAAAAGAGGATGTTACGCTTGTCAGCATCCAAGATGAAAAGGGTGGGGAATACCATCCGGACAAAGCCGGAACTTACATTGCCTCTTACATGGTTGTACCAAAGGATCAGAGTGACAGCTACATCATCAGCCGAAAGGTGATCCTGACGGATACGGAAGGTCAGGCATATGTACAGGACAATGGTGGAGAAAAGCAAAAATCAGATACAAAATCTGAAGATGATTCGGACTCGCCTGTGCAGAACTATACCGATGTAGAGATCGAGGCATCCGGGGAAGATGCATCTGCACAGGCAATCGAAGAACTCAAAGAGGATATTGAGGAAGGAAATGTCATGGTATTGTCTGCGGCTGAAAGAGCCACAAGCAGCGGTTCAACAGTCACACTGACAAAAGGAAGAACGATCTATTATCCAAGTTATCTTGGAAATTATCTTACTTGTCTGTTTACCGTAAACGGAAAGATCGCATACTGTCTCCAGTCCCAGAAAGCATCCCCACCGAGTGGAAGTTATGTGGCACAGGTATTGGACAGTAACAAGAATCTGCAGAAAGTCCTTTACTATGGCTATGGCGGGGCAGGAGATCTGACAGGAAGTTATCTGTCCGGGAAATCAGAGGATGAAAAGTATGTGTATACGCATATTGCAGCCAGCTACGCTTACGCAGGAGAAGCCGGATTTACAGGCTGTAATTACAATGACCTTGTAAATGCAGGGGTGATCGCATATATCAATTACCTGTTCGGACAGGAAGAACCTCCAAAAGGGGAACTGAGCCTTTCCAGTACGAAACTGAATGCAGTAAGAGATGGAAATCTCCAGAAAACACCGAATATCACACTGTCCGGGGATCACAGAAATTATGTGACACTCAGTGTGCCGGAACATGTCACCGCACATAACCTGACCAAAGGAACAAGTGTGACAAATGGGAAAATCCAGATTTATGGCGGCGATACTTTTTATCTGTCGGCAGATCTGTTGCTGACAGGCAGTTATGCTTCCGGCAACTTATACGGTTCTGTCGGAAAGACATGGAGAACGCTGGTGCTGACGACCGGAGATTCCAAACAGGATATCGGTGTATTCGAAAGCGAAACAGCAGCTCCGGTAAGCTTCAGCGTACAGTGGCTGAACATGACACGTATTGAGTTGACGAAGAAAGATATCAATACACAGAATCCACTGGCTGGAGCAGTTTACGGTATTTATACCGATAAGAAGTGCGAAAATTTGCTGATGACGATGACTGCAACCGGAACAGACGGAAAAGCAGTCAGTGATTATTTTGATGCTGCACTCAAAACTGTGTATGTAAAAGAAGTGACTGCACCGACCGGATATAAACGGAATCAGGAAGTCTATCAAGTGGATGTTGCAGCCGGAAAGACATTGATGCTAGCAGCAACGGATGAGAGGGTCACCGGAAAAGTAAAGATCGCAAAGATTGATAAGGAAACACTTGCATTCCAGCCACAGGGAGACGGTGCTCTTCGTGGTGCGGTGTATGGTCTGTATGCCAAAGAAGATATCGTGCATCCGGATGGAACAACAGGGGTGCTGTATAAACAGGACAGCCTGATCGCACAGGGAGTCATCGGTGATGATGGAACACTGGAGTTCTCAGAATTATATCTTGGAGAAATGTATGTAAAAGAGATCACTCCGCCGGAAGGATATACACTGGATACTACAAGATATGAGGTATCCGTAACCTATGAGGGACAAGATGTTGCAGAAGTGACAAGAGACCTTACGGTAAAAGAGCAGGTGAAGAAACAGGCATTCCAGCTGATCAAGATCAGTGAAGATGGAGAGCAGACAGAAACAGACCTGGTCGCAGGAGCAGGATTTCAGGTATATCTGATCAGCAGCCTGTCACAGGTGAAAAATGGAAAGCTGAAACCGACCAATGGAGAAAGCTACACGGCAAGTGATTTTAAAAATTATGATTTCAGTAACGAGCAGGTGGCAGTCACCTATGAGAATGGAACAGCCGTACCAGTGCCGGAACTGATCACGGATACAAAAGGATATGCAGTCAGCCCGGAACTGCCTTATGGAAGTTATGTTGTGGTAGAAAGCACGACACCGGAGAATCTGAAGACCATCGATCCATTTGTGGTAAATGTGGAAGATGACAACAGAGAACCTATGCAGTGGCGAGTGTTTGATGACCGTCCGTTTGAGTTCCTGTTAAAAATCGTGAAGAAAGATGCACAGACAGGAAATACCGTTTTAAAGGCAGGGGCATCTTATAAGATTTACGATGTGACAAATAAGAAATACATTGAACAGGTCGTTCAGTATCCGAAAAAAGAAAAGATCAGCGTATTCCAGACCAATGAGGAAGGATATCTGATCACACCGCAGGAACTGAAATTCTCAACTTATCGGATCGAGGAAGTGAAAGCACCGGAAGGATTTGTAAGACAGGGATACGAAGAGTCTCTGTATGACGGAGCAACGATCCTTTCACCATTAGAACAGACTGCAAAGGGAACTTATAAAGAAAATCCGCAGAGTGCCATTGAGATCACCGTATCCTCAAACACGGCACACCAGATCGATCCGGATACAGGAGCTGCAATCGTAGAGGTAGAACAGAAAAACGATGAACAGGTGGGAAGCCTGCTCCTGACCAAAAAAGGAGAACAGCTTACCGAAGTAACCGGAGATTCTGTTCTGGCAAAAGTAAAGACGCTTGTGTCAAAGGTAAAAAATGCGGTATCCGGGAAAGAAGAAACAGGTATCTATAAAGATTTTAAATATGAAGAAACCGGAGTAGAAGGTGCCCAGTTTGAAGTATATGCCAAGGATACCATTTATTCACCGGATGGGGCAAAGGACGAAGAAGGGAATCCGCTTGTCCGCTACGAAAAAGATGACCTGGTAGCCAAACTGACTACAGACGAAAAGGGAATGGCAGTACTCAACAACCTGCCACTGGGAACTTATTATCTGAAAGAGGTTGTGGCAGGAGAGAATTTTGTCCTGAATACCGAGCAGAAAGAATTTACCCTGACAGCCGAGGATGATACACAGGCAGTTGTTTATGAAGGGGTTACTTACAAAAACGAGAGACAGAAGGTGTCCGTATCGGTAGAAAAGAAGGATTCTGTTACAGGAGAAAAGCTGGAAGGAGTCATCTTCGGACTATATGCCGGGGAAGATATCGTCTCTAATCAGGGAGAAGTTTTTGTAGAGAAGGATACCCTGCTGGAAAAGAAAGCAACCGATAAGAATGGGAATCTGACTTTTGACAGTGACCTTCCACATGGGAAATATTATGTCAAAGAGGAAGTCAGAAAAGACGGATATCTTCCGAACGAGGAAGTATGGAAAGTAGATGCATCCTACGAAAACCAGAATCTTGAAAAGATTGTACTGAGTAAAGAAGTTGAGAACCAGCCGACCGAGACACGGATCACCAAGACAGATGCGACTACCGGAAAAGAGATGGAGGGAGCAAAACTTCAGGTGATCGACAAAGACGGAAATGTCGTGGAAGAATGGACCAGTACCAAAGAAGATCATGTGATTTATGGTCTGCCGGAAGGAACTTATACTTTGCATGAAGAACTGGCTCCTTATGAAGACGGCTATGTGTCTGCCAGCGATGTGACCTTTGAAGTCAAAGAAGATGGAAGTGTGACAAAGGTTGAAATGAAAGACGAATATTCCAAAGTGGAAATTTCCAAAACAGACATTACCACAGGGAAAGAACTGGAAGGGGCAAAGCTTCAGATCATCCGAAAAGACGGAACTGTTCTGGAAGAGTGGATCACGGACGGAAAGCCACATTCTGTTGCGAAGCTTCCGGTCAATGAGGAACTTACCTTGCGTGAGATCACAGCACCGGATGGTTATGAGATTGCCGAAGATGTTACATTTACATTGAAAGATACGATGGAAGTGCAGAAAGTAGAAATGAAAGATGCCAGAACACCGGAGAAAACAACCGAAAAGACCAATGCACCAAAAACAGGGGATAACCAGAAAGTATGGGCATTTGTCCTGCTTGCACTGGCATCTGCCGGAACAGTTACAGGAGTGACTGTGTACCGCAGAAAGAAGTCAAGAATGACAGAAAATAAAGAAGAAACAGAAGAAAAATAAAAGAAGAATAACTGGATAAATCAATCCGGCAGGGCAGGAGATGTGTATCAGGCAGCTCCTGCCCTGTCTATCTTGCCATGCATTCGTAAGTAAGGATTTGCCAGTGGCAGGACTTGTAGATATAAGGAGAAGAAAAAATGAAACGTTATTATACAGCAGAATCAGTAACAGAAGGACACCCGGATAAAGTATGTGACCAGATCGCAGACGCAATCTTAGATGAATGCCTGAAACATGATCCGTCTTCAAGGGTTGCATGTGAAGTGCTTGCGACAAGAGGAAATGTGTTTGTGGCAGGAGAAATCAGCAGTGGATATGAGCCGCCAGTGTTTGATGTGATCCGAAAGGTTCTGGGAGAATGCGGATATTGTACGGATGGAATAGAAATGGATACGTTTGTACACCAGCAGAGTCCGGACATCGCAAAAGCAGTGAGTGTATCAAAAGAATTCCGGGACAACAATGGAAAAAAGGGAAGAGACAGAAGCCGGGGAGCTGGAGATCAGGGCGTTATGGTCGGCTATGCGTGTGATGAAACCGCACAGCTTATGCCAATGCCTATCGTTTTGGCACACCGGATTACCCGTGAACTTTCGGCTTGCAGAAGAAGCGGATATATCAAAGATATCTTTTCGGATGGAAAAGCACAGGTAACCGTAGAATATGAAGATGAAAAACCAGTGAGACTGGAAAGCGTGGTTGTTTCCTGCCAGCATAGTGCAGAAAAGAGTCTGAAGAAGTTAGAGTCCGAGATCAGGGAGAAAGTGCTTCGCCCGGCACTCCGATTACTGCCTCCGGATGAGGATACGAAGATCCTGGTCAATCCGTCAGGGAGATTTGTGTGCGGAGGTCTTGATGCAGATACCGGACTGACCGGAAGAAAGCTGATGGTGGATACCTATGGCAGTATGGTTCCGCATGGCGGAGGTGCATTTTCGGGGAAGGACTGTTCAAAAGTAGACCGTTCTGCAGCATATATGGCAAGATATATTGCCAAAAATATGGTAGCTGCCGGACTTGCAAGCAGATGTCAGGTGTCTCTGGCTTACGCAATCGGAGTGGCAGAGCCGGTGGTGATCGCAGTGGATACCTTTGGTACAGGAAAAGTGTGTGCAGATGATTGTCTGGCGAGAGCAATCCCACTGGTGTTTGGAGTGACACCTGTCCAGATCATGGAATCTCTCAGACTGAACCGTCCGATTTTCCGGCAGACGGCAGTTTTTGGACACTTTGGAAGAAAGGAGTTTCCTTGGGAGCGAACCGATAAGGTACTGGCTCTTCAGGATACCATTCTGTAATGCCTTGGGTAACGGAAGAGGAGATTCAGGCAGCAAAGAACATGACTGCATATGAGTATCTACGAACGCATCAGGCACAGAGACTGCAAAAGACAAGAACCAGAAATGAATGGCAGTTGACGGACCACGACAGTTTTAAAATCAATGAACTGTCCAGCAAATGGCATTGGAAGTCCAGAGATATCGGCGGCGTGTCTGCACTGCGTTTCCTCATAGAAGTGGATGGGATGAAATTTACAGATGCCGTAAAGCTGTTGTGCGAAGAGAGTCCGTCTTTTCTTCCGACACAGTCAGTTGAAAAAGAAAAACCACCATTTAAGCTGCCGGAGAGATTCTTAAACTGCCGGAGAATCCGGGCCTATCTGAACCACCGTGGGGTTAGCGATGCGGTGATCACGTATTGTATCTCACAGGAAATCCTTTATGAAAGTGTTCCGTACCATAATGCTGTTTTTGTCGGGAAAGATGAATCGGGAAAAGCGAGATATGCCTTCCTGCGAGGAATCTATGAAAAAAACGGGAAAGGATTCAAGATGGAACAGGTCGGAAGTGAAAAGAAGTACAGTTTTTGTATTCCTCCAAGAAAAGAGACGAATCGGGTTGCTGTTTACGAAGCCTGTATTGATGCACTGGCACATATGACACTGGAAGAGGGAAAGCAGGATAAATACCGGCTTTCCCTTGGGGGGATTGCTGCTCCGAAAGAAAACGCACAGATACAAAGTGAACGTTTTAAAAAGCCACCGGACGCACTGGAGGCGTTCCTTAAGAACCATCCGGAAATCAAGGAAATTGAAATCTGTACGGATAATGATTTTGCCGGAAGATGGGCAAAAGAACAGATGAAAAAGCATTATGAAGGAAGATACAAGATCATCAGCAACCTGCCGGAAAGAGAAGGGGCAGACTATGCAGATCTTGCAAAAGAAAGAAAGCAGACGAATCTGTGCAGAGACAGACCATTGGAAAGCAGGTGATAGAAAATGGAAGAAAAAGAAACGATACACATCAATCTATTGACAGAACTGACTGGAAATCTTATTTCGGAAGAATCAGAATGGGAAGAAGAGTGGACAGAAAATGATGCATATGGAATGCCTTTGGATGGGACAGACCTTGCCTGGTATGAAAGTGCGATACGTGAGGAACTGAACCGATATGGGGAAGATGACCTTATGCAGTATTTTTCCGGCAGTGCATCCATTCAGGAAAAAGTAAAAAGTGCAGTTGTTACCATAGAAAATCAGGAAGGAACCTTATATGGCTGTACAAAACTGGAATTAAATGAATTTTTAAGTCAGGAAGAACTACAGGAATTCACCGAATACATTACAAGGCAGTACAGTGACGGGTGGGGTGAAGGATTTGAGCAGAGGGATATCAAGGTAGATGGTGGAATGCTGAATGTGCATTTCTGGCATCCAGATATGGAGCAGCCGAAAATCTATGAAAAGAAAACAGAGCAGATCCCGATAAAGCCTGAGAAACAACGTCCCAAGTTACAACTCCTTGGACATGATGGGAATATTTTTTCCATTATGGGCGATGCCTCAACTCTTTTGAAAAAGAATAAACAGACAGCAGAAGCAAAAGAAATGTGTAAAAGAGTATTGGAAAGTGGGGATTATTACAAAGCACTTTTGATTATCAGTGAATATGTAGAAACCGAGTTGAGTCTGCCACCAAAAGAAAATAAAAGGACAAAGAAGAAACATCAGCCGGAACGGTGAAAGGAGATAATATGAATAAGTATAAGATTACAGCGATTGAACATCCGCAGTATCCATGGCTCCATCGAATACAGGCATTGATCGATGTGAACGAGAAAGTACCAAAGGGAACAATAGGTGGTTTTGTAGATAGTATAACGAATCTGTCACAGGGAGGAGGGTGTTGGATTTATGATGATGCGATCTGTTGTGAAGGCGGTTTGGTACGAGAAGAGGCTGAAATTTACGATGACAGTATGGTTAGAGGAACTGCAGTAGTTGCCGGAAAAGCAAGAATTTATAATCATGCAGTCGCAAAAGACAGTTGTTATATAAGCAGTGGTGAAATAAAAGATGATGCTGTAATTGCTGGAAAAGCCATTATTGGTTCTTTGTGTTTGCAAAAGCCTTTGATTAGCGGGGATAGTCGTGTTTATGGGATGGTACAAGGGAATGTCCATGTTAATGGTAATATTTTTTCATGGGAAAAAATTGAAGCGAATACGCAGGACACACATATTTTTGAACATGGACAATGGAGTATTTCACCAGCAATCGAAAAATTACAGCCACCATTATATTATCCTAGAAAGAAGACCAAAAAGAAAAATCCATCGGAACGATAAAGGAGACAGCATGAGTAAGTATAAAATTACAGAAATTGAACATCCAAAATATCCATGGCTCCATCGAATACAGGCATTGATCGATGTGAACGAGAAAGTACCAGAAGGAACACTGGGCGGTTTTGTAGAGAATGAAAACAATCTGTCACAGGAAGGAACTTGCTGGATTTATGATGATGCAATCTGTTGCGAAAACGGTGAGGTAAAGGAAGAAGCTGCACTTTATGATGGCAGTCTGGTCAGAGGTTATGCGGTTGTTACCGGAGATGCTACTTTTTATGACAGAGCAGTTGCAAAGAGAGACTGTTATATCTGTGGCGGTGAGATAAAGGAAAATGCGATAATCAGTGGAAAAGCATTTATTGATACGGTAGGAGTAAATGCACCTGTTATCGGTGGAGAAAGCCATGTGTATGGAGAAGTAAGAGGAAATATCTATATCAAAGGGGATATTTTCCCTTGGGATATATTTAATAACCACACAAAAGATATGTTCTTATATGAAAATGGAAAGTGGAGAGCTTTTTCTGTTCCTGAGAAACTGAAACCGCCAAAGTCCTACCAGAAAAAACAAACAAAGAAGAAAAATCAGCCGGAGCGCTGAGAACAGAAAGGATGATGCCTATGACAAATGACCTGAGTTTGGAAGAACTTATGAAAGAGGGAACATACCCGGAGGAATATGCCGAAGGGAAGAACTGGAAGATTTTACATGGAGATACGCTGAAACTGGTCAAATCATTCCAGCCGGGAATCTTTGATGCAGTCATTACCGATCCGCCGTATGCATCCGGAGGGACAAAGCAGAATGAAAGGAACCGCACCACCAATCAGAAATACAGCAGTATGAGTGCTGCAAATGCACTCCCGGATTTCGATGGAGATAATAAGGATCAGAGATCCTGGACACACTGGATGGCTGAGTGGCTATATGATGTCCGAAAAGCCTGCAAGAAAGGGGCGCCGATCTGTCTGTTTATTGACTGGAGACAGTATCCATCCATTACCGATGCATTGCAGTGGGCAGGATGGATCTGGAGAGGAACAGCGGTGTGGGATAAGGGAAACTCCCGTCCACAGAAAGGCCGTTTTCGCCAGCAGGCTGAATACATTGTGTGGGGCAGTAACGGACCGATGCCGATCAACCGTCCGGTATCTTGTCTGCCGGGTGTTTTCCGATATGGAAATCCGCAGAACCGGATTCATGTGACAGAGAAACCGTTGCAGCTTATGAAAGATGTCATCCAGATTTGTGAACCGGGAGGGCTGATCCTGGACCCGTTTGCCGGAGCAGGAACAACTGTCCTTGCAGCGGCTATGACAGGGTATCGTGCCGTAGGAATTGAAGTGACGGATGCCTACTATAAACTGGGAAGTGACAGAGTGAAGTTTGCGTTAGAAGCAGAAGAAAACGAGGATGAAAAGTAGCCGGGATGTCCAATAGGACATCTTGTTTTTATAGAGAAAAAGCAATGGCATCCAACTGGATGCAGGAAGGAGATGGAGCGTATGGAACAGGCTCTGGCTTATGTGTGCTGTTCAGCAGAAGAAAGCCGGGTAAAAGTGCAGAAATATTGCAGAAAAATCTATGAACTGGGTTATGTACCGATCTGTCCGAGGTTTGGATTTTCACCGTTCCTCGAAGAAGGAGATGCGGAAGATATGCAGGGATATGGAAGGATGTCTCATATCCTTTTACGGAGATGCCGGATGGTCGTTGTATGCGGAAAAGAAGTGACAGGGACGATGAATACGGAAATCAGTATGGCAGACAGACTCCATATCATTTGTACGACACTCGATGGACTGGTACAGATCAAAGAATCGAAATAAATCAAAGGCGGGTCTGCCGGGTGATACAGAGACTGGCGGTACTCGTTTTGCAAGCATAGCGTTTGGATATCCAAACGCACTTTGGGGAGAACCCCAATCCCCCGAATATAAAATGAACATGGAAAGGAAGGATAAGCTATGTTAAGAGACGGAGTCATGATTATGATCGCATTGATGTTTGGAGGTTGTTTCGGAGTCGTGGTGACCTGTTGCATGGTGACTGCGAAACGGTCGGATCAGGAGCTTGGCGATATGATGAAAGAGAAAAGAGAAGGGACGGTGATGCAATGCGAAAACGAAACCATGTGATCCCGGTGCGGTTAAATGCAAGGGAACTCAGGGAATTGGAGGAACAGGTGGAAAAAAGCGGATTGAGCCGGGAAGAGTTTATGCGTTCGCTGATCTTGGGAGCACAGGTACACGCAAAACCCTGTGAGCATCACCCGGAACTGCTTAGGAAGATAGCGGGTCTGTGCAATAATGCGAACCAGCTTGCCCATGTTGCGAATGCTTCAGGAATGGCAAGTGAGCAGAGTGTGCAGGAAATGCTCCGGCTTACCAAAGAGACATGGCATCTGGTAAAGGAAGAGTGGTAATGACAGATGGCTTATACAAGTGTTATCCCCGTCCACCGCCTGGACCGTTCTATCGAATATGTGAAAGACAAAGAAAAAACCACACAGAAAGCAGACTCTCTGGAGGCTGCCATTGATTATGCCATGAACCGGACAAAGACGGAACAGGCGGTCTTCGAAGATACCATCGGATGTACCAATGAAAATGCGTATGCAGATATGGTGGCAACAAAAAAGAGATTCCATAAGATGGGCGGTGTGGAAGGATACCATCTGGTACAGAGTTTTGCAGAAGGTGAGGTGACACCGGAACTGGCACATCTCATCGGACAGGAACTTGCAGACCGGCTTTTAAAGGGACAGTATGAAGTCGTTATCACAACGCATCTGAATACCAGACATTATCATAACCACATTGTCTGGAACTCTGTGAGCATGGCAGACGGGCGTAAGTACCACAGCAATTCAAAGAGTTATTATACGGAGATCCGGAAGATTTCTGATGAGCTGTGCAGAAAATATGGTCTGTCTATCATTGAAGCCGACCAGAAAAAATCAATCCCTTATGTACAGTGGAAAGCAGAGCAGGAAGGGAAACCGACATGGAGAAGTGCGATCCGTCTGGATATCAGGGAGTCTGTACAGGAAAGCTACTCCTGGTCGCAATTTCTAAAAGAGATGGAAAAGCGGGGGTATACATGGAAACTGAACCGGAAATACATCTCTTTAAAAGCTCCGGGAATGGAACGGTATATCCGTCTGCGTTCTCTTGGAAAAAACTATTCCGAAGAGGAAATACGTGGGCAGATACTACAGCCAAAGGTGAAACGAGTCTATCAAAAGGCAGTACAGATTCATCCAAAGAAGAAACTGACTGGGATTCAGGCACTGTATTATTCCTATTTATATCAAATGGGGGTACTGCCAAAAAGACCGAAACGGAGTCCATACGCTGTCAGAGAGGATATCCGGAAACTGGACCGAAGGATTGAACAGATTGAATTTCTAATGAAACATGACATCACAACCAGAGAGCAGCTTGCCGCATACCGAGAACCATTGCAAAAGCAGATTGCGGAACTTATGAAAGAACGCAGAGGATTGTATCGGAATGGGGGCAGGGTGACAGGGGAAGAACGATTGTCCGAAATCAATGAGGAACTGAAGCGACTCCGCAAGGAAGTCCGTATGACCGTTCAGATTGAAAAGCATTCCTTGGAAATCGAAGCGAGACTTCAGGAAGCAGAAGAACAGAGCCAGAATGAAAAACGTGTGGAAGATAAAGAAAGAATGCAGAAGAGTCAGGAGGTGAGATAAGTATGAATTATGGAGCAGAACCGGCTGATCAGGTGGTGCGGTACAGTCTGGAAGGAATGGAATATTCTTTGAAGATTACCGGAAATGTGGCAAAGCATGTGGCAATCTTTATTGCAGCCGCCCTGAAAGATCAGAAAAAGACAAGAGGGAAAACAAGACTTACCAGAATGTTAAAGGAACAGCGCCCGATGAAATTTTTTACTGTTCCGGGTGACCGTCTGAAAGAATTTGCAAAAGAGGCCAAGGCGAGAGGTATCTTATATGTAGTCATCAAAGATAAGGTAAATCCGGACCAGACAGAGGTCATGGTATTTGCAGATGATGCAGCAAAGATGAACAGGGTATTAGACCGGATGAATCTGGATTTTGTAAAAGCAGAATCAGGCTCTATGGTTACAGAAGCAGTGGAAAAAGAGACTGCACCGGAAAAGGCAGAAAACCAGATGGAAAAAGAAACCGGGGAGAATGTACGGACAGAGACCGTTGTCCTGCCGGAAGGCAAGATAGAATTTGAACTGGATGATGCGGAAGAAATGTTCCAGATCGGGGATGAGGCTTTCCCGGAAGGAAATTTTACACAGGCGCAGGAGGGGGAAATAAAGAATCCATCCGAACCTTTCTCGCGCAACAGAAATACTTCTTCCGGTCGGGAAACTAGCTGGGAAGAAAAGAATGAAAAACCATCTGTGCGGAAAGAACTCGGAGACATCCGCAAGGAACAGGAAGAGAAACGTAAACGTCCGGACAGACGGAAAAATGCCAGAGAGAGCCGGAAGAAACGTAAGAATATGAAAACGAAAGGCAGGTAATGTATATGGATTTAACAGATATGATTTCAGGTGGAACGGAAGAGCAGGTTCCAGAGCAGAAGTTGACCAAGGAAGAATATGCAGCCAAGAAACAGCAGGAAAGAGAAGAGGTATGGGCTGAAGTAGATTCACAGGCACAGGGAGTTTTTCAGGATGGGGAAAAGCTGAAAGGTTTTCTGGACTTTATGGCAGAGTGTAATACACAAAGAACACCGAATCTGCTTTTGATCTATGGACAGCATCCGGATTTTAAGGTGGTAAGATCTTATGAACGATGGAGAGAAGAACACCGTTCGGTCAAAGCAGGGGAACATGGCATTACTTATATGATTTCCACTGAATACGAAAAAGATGGAGAAATGCGGAGAGGGTATACGATTGGAAAAGGATTTGACATCAGTCAGATGTCGGGAAAGCCATTGGAAGAACGCCCTCAGCGAAGTCTGACAGAACTGATAGGAACTGTCTTAAAAGACCAGTCGGTACGTGTGCAGATTGAGGATGATCTGCCAGACAAAGTACAGGCCCAGTACAATCCGAGATACCGTACCATTTATATCCGCAACGGAATGAGTGAAGTAACGACATTCCATGCACTGAACAGAGAACTGGCGTGTGCAGCACTGGACCAGCATACCGGAACCTACAGCCGACAGAAAGTCAGCGCACAGGCTTATTGTGCAGCCTATGTGATTGCGAAACGTTATGGTGTGGATGTCACAGGATTCAATCTGGAGTATATTGCACAGAGAAATGAATGCGGTAAGAAAGATCCGCAGGAACTGAGAGATTTTTTAAATGATGTCCGTCAGGCTTCCTACAGTATCCGAAACCATATCGAACGGAATTTTGGTGCAAAGGAACAGGAGTATGTAACCGATGAGTTCGCAATTGGAGACCCTGTAAAAACACCGGAAACCAAGGATGAAAAACCATCCGGAAAAGAGAAAAAAGCAAAGAACCAGCCGGAACGATAAAAGTGAAAAAGTTGGACGGTTGGAGTAGCTATTACGGAGGTCTTGTGATATGGTTGGTGTAACAAAAGGTAGTGTCAAATAAGTTATGAAAAAACAGAGCCAATAAAATAAGGCTCAAATGAACCTTGATAATTGCAGATATTTATTCTAATAAGCTCTCCGAGGGCTTAGGGCGCTGCCCTAAGAACCTGC
>NZ_JAFBIZ010000053.1 GCF_021531995.1 Faecalicatena contorta | reverse complement strand
ATCCGATATAATGTTTCATAGAAAAATATGTCATATACTAGGAGGTTTTTATGCCAAAAAGAACTGATATCCACAAAGTACTGATTATCGGGTCCGGACCTATCATTATCGGACAGGCATGTGAATTTGATTATTCCGGTACTCAGGCATGCAAAGCTTTAAAAAAGCTTGGCTATGAGATCGTACTGGTCAACTCCAATCCGGCTACCATCATGACGGATCCTGAAACCGCTGATGTCACCTACATTGAGCCACTGAATGTCGAACGCCTGGAACAGATCATTGCCAAAGAACGGCCAGATGCTCTTCTTCCGAATCTGGGCGGGCAGTCCGGTCTGAACCTGTGCGCAGAGCTTTCCAAAGAGGGGATACTTGATAAATATCATGTACAGGTCATCGGTGTACAGGTAGATGCCATTGAACGTGGCGAAGACCGTATCGAATTCAAAAAATCCATGAATGCTCTCGGTATCGAAATGGCACGAAGCGAGGTTGCCTACAGTGTTGAGGAAGCACTCGCAATTGCAGATGATCTTGGTTACCCGGTTGTTCTGCGCCCGGCGTATACGATGGGCGGCGCAGGAGGCGGACTGGTCTACAACAAAGAGGAGCTGAAAACCGTCTGTGCAAGGGGACTTCAGGCATCTCTCGTCGGACAGGTGCTGGTCGAAGAATCCATATTAGGCTGGGAAGAACTGGAACTGGAAGTTGTTCGCGATGCTGAAAATAACATGATCACCGTATGTTTCATTGAAAATATTGATCCTCTTGGTGTGCATACCGGTGATTCCTTCTGCTCTGCTCCAATGCTGACCATATCTGAAGAATGCCAGAAACGACTGCAGGAACAGGCTTACCGTATTGTTGAATCCGTACAGGTCATCGGCGGAACCAATGTCCAGTTTGCACACGATCCGGTATCCGACCGTATCGTCGTAATTGAGATCAACCCGAGAACTTCCCGTTCTTCCGCACTGGCATCCAAAGCTACCGGTTTTCCGATCGCTCTGGTATCTGCCATGCTGGCAACCGGACTGACGCTGAAAGACATTCCATGTGGAAAATACGGCACTCTGGACAAATATGTTCCGGATGGAGACTACGTTGTAATCAAGTTTGCACGCTGGGCATTTGAAAAATTCAAAGGCGTAGAAGACAAGCTCGGTACACAGATGCGCGCAGTCGGCGAAGTCATGAGCATTGGAAAGACATACAAGGAAGCATTCCAGAAAGCGATCCGAAGTCTGGAAACCGGACGTTACGGACTTGGCTATGCTAAGAACTATCACAATAAAACAAAGGATCAGCTTCTGCAGATGCTGATCACTCCGTCCAGTGATCGCCATTTTATCATGTACGAAGCTCTGAGAAAAGGCGCTTCTGTTGAGGAGATCTACGAACTGACCAAAGTAAAGACCTGGTTTATAGAACAGCTGAAAGAGCTGGTGGCAGAGGAAGAAGCCATCGCAGCCTCCAGAGGAACACTTCCTGCTGATGAGCTTCTGATTCAGGCGAAAAAAGATGGTTTTTCCGACAAATACCTGAGTATGATCCTGGAGGTACCGGAAGATGACGTCCGCAATCGTCGTATTAAACTCGGTGTCGAGGAGGCCTGGGAAGGCGTTCATGTAAGCGGAACCCCCGACAGTGCTTATTACTACTCCACCTACAATGCCAAAGATAAGAACCCTGTATCCGACAAACCAAAGATCATGATCCTCGGTGGTGGACCAAACCGTATCGGTCAGGGTATCGAATTTGACTACTGTTGCGTACATGCATCTCTGGCGCTGAAAAAGTTGGGATTTGAAACCATTATCGTAAACTGTAATCCGGAAACGGTTTCCACAGACTATGATACTTCCGACAAGCTCTACTTCGAACCGCTGACTCTGGAGGATGTCTTAAGCATCTATAAGAAAGAGCAGCCGGTCGGAGTCATCGCACAGTTCGGCGGTCAGACACCTCTGAACCTTGCATCCGAGCTTGAGAAAAACGGAGTAAAGATCCTTGGAACCTCTCCGTCTGTCATTGACCTCGCAGAGGATCGTGACCTGTTCCGTGAGATGATGGAAAAACTGGAAATTCCGATGCCGGAATCCGGAATGGCAACCACCGTAGAGGATGCACTTGCCATTGCAAAAGAGATCGGTTATCCGGTTATGGTACGTCCTTCTTACGTACTTGGCGGACGCGGCATGGAAGTTGTCTATGACGATGAAAGCATGGAGGGGTACATGAAAGCTGCAGTCGGTGTTACTCCGGACCGTCCGATCCTGATCGACCGTTTTCTGAATCACGCTCTGGAATGCGAAGCTGACGCCATCAGCGACGGAGAACATGCATTTGTCCCTGCAGTTATGGAACACATTGAGCTTGCCGGTGTACACTCCGGAGACTCTGCATGCATTATTCCATCCGTACACATTTCCGAAGAAAACGTAAAGACCATTAAAGAATATACTCGTAAGATTGCGGAAGAAATGCATGTCAAAGGTCTGATGAACATGCAGTACGCAATTGAAAATGGAAAAGTATATGTACTGGAAGCAAATCCACGTGCATCCCGTACCGTTCCGCTGGTATCCAAGGTCTGCAACATCCGTATGGTACCACTGGCAACCGACATCATTACCTCCGAACTGACCGGACGACCATCTCCGGTTGCAAACTTAAAGGAGCAGTCTATTCCTTACTTCGGAGTAAAAGAAGCGGTATTCCCATTCAACATGTTCCAGGAAGTAGATCCGATCCTCGGACCAGAAATGCGCTCTACGGGAGAAGTGCTTGGCCTTGCCACCACTTATGGAGAAGCATTCTATAAAGCTCAGGAAGCAACGCAGTCCAAACTGCCTCTTGAAGGTACAGTTCTGATCTCAGTAAATCGCAAAGATAAGGCTGAAGTGATAGAGGTTGCTCAGGACTTCGCCAATGCAGGATTCCGCATTCTGGCAACAGACAACACTTACAATCTCATCCGGGAGGCGGGAATCGAAGCTGAAAAAGTGAAAAAACTATATGAAGGCCGTCCGAATATTCTGGACCTGATCACCAACGGAAAGATCGACCTGATCATCAACTCTCCGGTCGGAAAAGACAGCATTCACGATGACAGCTATCTGAGAAAAGCTGCGATCAAGGCAAAAGTTCCTTATATGACAACGATTGCCGCAGCAAGAGCAACAGCAAAAGGAATCCGTTACGTGCAAGAACACGGAAACGGAGAAGTCAAATCCCTGCAGCAGCTGCACAGTGAGATAACAGATAAGTAAAATAACGGTACCCCAGAGAACGCATCGACGCTATTCGCTTACCTCTGCTTTTCTCTGGGGTACCGTTTCCTTTTAATGCTCCGGTTTTACTTTTGTAATCAACCCTTCGGAATCGTGTGTGAATATCAGTGTCACAGTCTCTTCTTTCTCTCCTTTTAACAAAGATACCTGAACGGTTTCATTCACATCGCCCTTTTCTTTTAATTCTATATTTTGCACTTTATAGGTGAGATTTTCCTGTTCTGCTTCTGCAAAATACGTGGTAGCCATCTGATCCAGGAAGGTATCAAGTGCATTTTCTGCAAAACAAGCACCAACCTGCTCTTCCTCCTCTTTTGAAGAACACGCAACAAGCACCGGAACTACCATTAACATACCAATTATAGAGACTACTCTCATCATTTTCTTCATTGAAAGACCTCTCCTTTCCAATGAATCAACTATTTCCATTCTATGTTTTTCTTTTTTCTTGGTGCAGTACGCCGATATGTCACTGCCGGGTATCCCAGAAGCATACAGCAGGAGACAGGCGTATCTGTAATCCCAAGCCATTCCTGTAATGTATCACTTGCTTTGATCACCCGCATCATATATCCGTTATACAGAACTCCTGCACCTTCCGCAACTGCCATATTTTCTATATTGGCCGCTGCCAGTCCTCCATCCAGCGGATTATTGGACGCGATTACAAGAAAAGAAGTCGAGTTGAAAAAGAATACATCTTCTTTGGGATCTTTCTGATGTCTGAGATAAAACAGCTCAAACACTCTTGCATACTCCGGATTGTCTGTTTTGAGTTTCTCGACAACATTCGGCATCTCTTTCCACACCAGATCTTTGAACTCTTCCAGCTGATTCTGAACCAGGATAAACCGGCACTCCTGACGGTTCTTTGCCGTCGGTGTGTATCGTCCTGCATCCAGGATCCGCTCCAGTTTTTCCCGCTCAATCGGTTCTTCCTTAAAATTACGGATGCTTCTTCTGAACTTTACTGCATGCAGGAAAGTTTCCGGCTGAACCGTGAAGGTGTCTTTCTCGTACTCTTCTACATCTTCCATATCATATCCCGGAATGGAAACTGCACCCACCGGACAGATTGCCACACAATGCCCACAATGAATACAATTACGGATATAATCCGCCTTACCGTCAATCAACTTGATCGCTTTTCCCAGACAGTCCTTTACACAGGCGCCACATCCGATACATTTTTCTTTTTTTATATTTATCATCTCACATCAATCCTTTCTTTTCATGAAAAACAGCTTGTCAGTTATTTTTATTTTACAACAAATTCCAGATTTTCTAAATAAAGATTGACATTTCTTCATAATCTTTTTATACTTAAACATGTAAATTGACTAGGGGAGCTTATGTACTAGGCTGAGAGGAAGTTGAGAACTTCGACCCATATACCTGATTTGGATAATGCCAACGTAGGAACGTAGAGAAAATTGCGGGAGGTACTTTGGTATCTCCCTTTTTGTATCATCTACCGATGATTCCAACCAGGAGTTTACATTTTAATAGAGGATGAGTTGAGAGTGAACGAGAGTTCATGAAGGGGTGCACCACCACGGGTGTATTACTTCGTGAACTCTTTTTTATCTTATTAACACTGATCCACAGAAAGGAGGACACCGATGGTTACCATTAACGGACGTGAGACTGTTCTGGAATTACCAATGACAGTCTCTGATTATCTCGCACAGAACCAATATCAGATCCATCGTATTGCAATCGAATTAAATGGCGAGATTCTCCCCAAATACCAGTACTCTGATACCATGTTGAAGGACGGAGACAGTATGGAGATTGTAAGCTTTGTAGGAGGAGGCTAAAAATCATGACAGACCAGAAACTTACCCACGAACAGATCAACGCGGCACTGAACGAACGCCACGGGGCAAATATACAGGCGCTTCTCTCTCAGGGAAATATAGCGATCGCCGGACTTGGAGGACTGGGTTCCAACATCGCATATTCTCTGGCGCGAATCGGAGTCGGCCACCTGCATCTGATAGATTTTGATGTGGTGGATATCACTAATCTGAATCGTCAGCAATACTTTATCCAACACATCGGCATGTACAAAACAGATGCGCTCAAATCCCTGCTTCTGCAGATCAACCCCTATCTGGACATCCACACCGACTGTGTGAAAGTCACCGAAGAGAATCTGATAGAACTTTTTCGGGAAAATGATATTATCTGCGAAGCTTTTGACAATCCGGAAGCAAAAGCCATGCTGGTCAACGGCATTCTGGAACATTTTCCAGAAAAAAAGCTCGTATCTGCCTCCGGCATGGCCGGATACGGAAGCAGCAACACGATCCGCACCCGAAGAATCACAAAGAACTTCTACCTGTGCGGAGACCGGATCACGGAACCCTCCCCCGGAAATGGTCTGATGGCTCCGCGGGTTGCGATCTGTGCCGCACATGAGGCAAACATGATCACCCGGCTGATTCTGGGTGAAGAAGACATATAAAACCATAGAAAGAAGGAATAATATGCACACAAATGAAGATAAATGGATCCTTGGAGGCCATGAATTTACCTCCCGTTTTATCCTCGGCTCCGGGAAATTCTCCCTGGAACTGGTAAAAGCATGTATTGAAAAAGCAGAAACACAGATCATCACCCTGGCTCTTCGACGTGCCAACGAAGGCGGACTCGCCAACATTCTGGATTACATTCCGGACAATATCACTCTGCTCCCGAATACTTCCGGTGCAAGAAATGCGGAAGAAGCCGTACGTATTGCAAGACTTTCCCGCGAAGTCGGCTGCGGTAACTTTGTAAAGATCGAAGTAATTCACGATTCCAAGTATCTGCTTCCGGATAACTATGAAACCATCAAAGCAACCGAAATTCTTGCAAAAGAAGGTTTTGTTGTTATGCCGTATATGTATCCGGATCTGAATGCTGCAAGAGCACTCCGGGATGCCGGTGCTGCCTGCATCATGCCGCTCGGTGCTCCAATCGGTTCCAATAAGGGACTCTGCACAAAAGATTTCATCCAGATCCTGATCGATGAACTCGACCTTCCAATTATTGTTGATGCAGGTATCGGACGTCCTTCCCAGGCCTGTGAGGCCATGGAGATGGGTGCAGCTGCAGTCATGGCCAATACGGCAATCGCAACCGCCGGAGACATTCCTGTCATGGCCGAAGCATTTAAGAAAGCCATTCAAGCCGGAAGAAGTGCATACTTGTCAGGTCTGGGTCGTACCATCGAAAAAGGCGCCAGTGCTTCTTCTCCACTGACTGGATTTTTACAGGATTAGGAGGCATTCATTCATGGAAAAAGAACATATCAACGAAAGTATTCTAAATGAAGAGATTCTGGAAGATCAGAAAAAAAACCGTATCGACCATATGACCTATCTTCCCGGAATGGAAGTTCTGGAATCAGACATCTTAGACCAGGTAATCTCTGCCATGGATGCGTATGATTACGACAAATATACAGAATCAGATGTAAGACGTGCACTTGTACATGACACGAAGACACCGGAGGATTTTGCAGCCCTCCTTTCTCCTGCAGCCCTTCCGCTTCTGGAAGACATTGCACAGGCAGCAAGAGTTGAGACCCGAAAACACTTCGGCAACAGCATCTATATGTTTACACCGCTCTATATTGCCAATTACTGCGAAAATTACTGTATCTACTGCGGCTTCAACTGTCACAATAAGATCAACCGTGCCCAGTTAAAACCGGATGAAATCGAAAAAGAGATGGCAGCAATTGCGAAAACAGGACTTCAGGAGATCCTGATTCTGACCGGAGAAAGCCGCAGTAAGTCCACGGTTGCATACATCGGAGAGGCCTGCAAAATTGCAAGAAAATACTTCAAAGTCATCGGCCTTGAAATCTATCCGGTTAATTCCGATGAATATGCTTATCTGCACGAATGCGGTGCCGATTATGTCACGGTATTCCAGGAAACTTATAACTCTGACAAGTACGAAACACTTCACCTGGCAGGCCATAAGCGCATCTTCCCTTACCGTGTCAATGCACAGGAACGTGCGATCAGAGGCGGTATGCGCGGTGTCGGCTTCGGTGCACTTCTGGGACTGGATGACTTTCGAAAAGACGCATTTGCTACCGGATATCACGCATATCTCCTGCAGCGAAAGTACCCGCACGCAGAGATTGCATTTTCCTGTCCGAGACTTCGTCCGATTATCAACAATGACCGGATCAATCCCATGGATGTTCATGAGCCGCAGCTTCTTCAGGTGGTATGCGCTTACCGGCTCTTTATGCCATTTGCAAGCATTACTGTATCTACCCGCGAGTGCGCCCGTGTACGCGATCATCTGGTCAACATTGCAGCAACCAAGATCTCTGCAGGTGTCAGTACCGGAATCGGCAGCCATGTAGAGGATATTGAAGAAAAGGGAGATGATCAGTTTGAGATCTCAGACGGAAGATCTGTCGACGAGGTCTATCAGGCACTTCTTGAGAACGACCTGCAGCCGGTCATGAGCGATTACATCTATGTATAAGAATATGAGAATTGCACGAGGAAATAATATGGAGAAAACCAGATACAAAAAGAATGACCATGACGCATCGGATTCTAATTTCGATCAGACATTATTTCACCGGATAATTGCCGTCAGCAACCGACATCTTTGCCGGCGGCCGTTTCCGGAACAGATCAAGCGGATCTGCCAGTGTCATCCGCAGGCGCTGATCCTGCGGGAAAAAGACCTATCGGCGGATGAATACGCCCTTCTTGCCGAACAGGTCATGAGGATCTGCAGATCCCATCAGGTGCCGTGCATTCTCCATACTTACTGGAAGACGGCACTGGAGCTGCATTGCACATCGATCCACCTGCCGCTTCCACTGCTTCGGGAATGGAACGCCCAGACGGAGTTTCCTCTCAGCGCCTTCAAACAGCTTGGAACTTCCGTTCATTCCATCGAGGAAGCGGTCGAAGCAGAACGGCTCGGTGCCACTTATATCACCGCGGGACACATCTATGCAACCGACTGTAAAAAAGGTCTCCCTCCGAGAGGACTGGATTTTCTCCGTAAAGTGTGTCAGGCCGTTGATATTCCTGTCTATGCAATCGGCGGAATAAAACCGGATAAGACTCAGTTTGCTGAAATCCAGGACTGCGGTGCCGCAGGAGGCTGCATTATGTCCGCAATGATGGAACTCTAAGCTCTTTAAAACGGGATTAATATCTCAGCTTAATATCTGAGAGATGAACCGGGACACGATATCCCTTGCTTTTCATCATATATTCCATGCCTTTTTTCGCAAGATCAATGTGATTCTGAGGTGCCACCATGATTTCTTTCACCGGAAGATTCTCTTCGCTTAACTGAATCTTGATAAATGGAATCATGAATCCGTCTTTTTCGCGGAAGTTTACTTCTGTATCCTTTTGCTTTTTGAAGACAAACCGGTACTCCTGCTCTTCTTTGAAGGCCTCGTGCTTGAAGAACATCGCATACACGGCTGCAATCTTCTGGAATTTGCGGCAGGCCTTCCGATAGACCGGATCTTCCGGATTCTTCTCTCCGGCTTCCAGTATCCTTTCAAAAGGCGTCTGAAAAATCTCCGGAAGGTAATCACTGATGATCTTGCAAATCAGCCTTTTCTGCAGTTCGGGATCATAGATGACAAACCCGTGATAATCGATGACATTTGCCTCGCCGATACGCTGCACGATCTTTTCACTGTCAAGCCCGATATTATAACCCGTCTTGCTGCCGAATTCTGACCACATGGTGATACTGTCTCTACAGTTAGAAAATGACAGCACAAAGTATTCCTTGTTTTTACCACCTGCCAGGAATACTGCCTCTTCCAGCACATCTCTCAGGAACAGTTTCTTCTGAGATTCTTTTTTGATATTTTCCTCGCAGACAGCTTCAATAATCCGTGTAATATACGAAAATTCATCCGGATCATTTAAGAAATCACTCTTCGTAGCCCAGAAACAATTATGATTCACAATTCCGTTGATTCCATTGCTTTTTGTATAATGATACAGAATACTTCCCGGTTCTGCCTGTTTCAGTTTCACCTGTCTGCTTGCCATTTTCTTTCCTCCTATTTCACCAGAAACTGTGCTGCAAACACCGCCAGCACCCCCAATACGACACTCAGAACCGCATACGTAAGTGCGACCCCTGTATTTCCACTCTGGAACAGATCTGCCGTCTCAAATGCAAATGTAGAAAATGTTGTAAATCCTCCGCAGATACCCACCTTCAGAAACAGAATCAGATGTGGATCCACAGATGAATTCTTCGCTGCCAGCGCTGCGATCAGGCCGATCGCAAATGCGCCAATGATATTAATGAGAAATGTTTTCACGGGAAATACGGGCTGTGTCTTCATCGGAATCAGACCGATCAGATACCTGCACACAGCTCCGATAAAACCGCCCAACCCTACAAATATACAATTTACCATAACTGATATACTCCTTCGCTTTCTTCCACGACAGAAGTCTGATAGAACTGCTTTGCCGCATGAATCAGATAATCCGTATCTTTCACACCGCCGGTCTCATAGGGTGAATGCATAGCAAGCTGCGCCAGACCGACATCCACCGTATTCAACGCTACCTGCGTATTCGAGATGTTACCAAGCGTTGAACCCCCCGGCAGATCCGAGCGGTTCAGGAATGTCTGATACGGAACCTTTGCAGCTTCACAGATTCTGGTAAATACCGCTGCCGCCATTCCGTCCGTGGTATACTTCTGATTCGCACTGTACTTGATCACGACGCCGCCGTTAGGATATGGACGGTTGGTCGGGCATGCCTTATCCGCCTGATTTGGATGAACCGCATGTGCATTATCCGCAGACAACATAAAGCTGGAAGCCAGTGCCTGATGATATTGCCCGTTTGTCCGGCCAAGACTTTCATTGATGCGAAGAAGTGTATCCAGAAGAAATGTAGAAGCTGCCCCCTGTTTCGTACCGCTTCCGACTTCTTCATTGTCAAAGACACAATGTACCGGGATACTGTCTCCATCCTCCGCTGTCAGAAATGCCTGCAGGGATGCAAATGCACACTGCAGATCATCCAGCTTTCCGATGGACATGAATTCTTCTTCTGCTCCCCAGATGCTTCCTCCCATCCGGTTATACAGGAACAGGTCATTGCCCACAATATCTTCTGCACATACTCCGGCTGCCTGTGCGATCTGCTTCATAAATGTCCCCTTTTCACATCCCATTCCATAGAGCGGAAGCAGATCTTTCTGCACATTGTACTTATAACCATCATTGGCTTCCCGGTTCATGTGGATTGCCAGATTCGGAATCATCACAAGATCCCGGTCCACAGATACCAGCTTCGTCACCAGACGACTGCCTTCCCGCACAACCAGTCTTCCCGCCACCGAAAGCGGTCGGTCAAACCACGGTGCACAGAGCATCCCACCATAACGCTCCACATTCAGCTTCACATATTGTCCTTCCACTTCCATCTCCGGATGTTCCTTGATCTTAAAAGACGGGGAATCGCTGTGACTTGCCATAATCTGAAATCCCCGGAAATCTGTCTTCGGGATCCGAAATGCCAGAATCGAAGATCCGTTTCTGGTCACATAATATCTGCCGCCTTCCTGCAATTTCCAGCTCCGACTCTCCAGCAGCTGCTGATAGCCCTTTTTTTCAAGTCTCTGCTTCATATTCTGTACTGCATGAAACGGGCTCGGGCTTGCTGTGATAAATTCAAATAACTGCCGAACCGTTTCACGATTATGTTCTTTGTACGCTTCTGCCTGATTATTTCTAATCTCTTCCATATATCGATTCTCCTCTGTCACCTGTCATTTCCATGCCATCTATACCTGTTTCCAGAAAATCGGCACCAGCTGCTCTTCCATCATCTCTTCCATTTGATTCAGATTCAGATCAGAATGCTCCAACTCCCTGGAATACCGGTACACAATCTCCACCACATCCTGCGCATCCAGCGTTTTTTCATTCTTCATCCAGCGCGCCGCCAGAAGTTCCCGGATCAAAAGTACACTGATCACCGCCATCTGCGCCTTCGCATAGGCTCTTCCATCGTACACTGCCCCGCAGAAATAAGTACTGAGAAAGTAGATCAGAAGCTGTTCACACTGTACGCTCCATTCCGGCATGTGTACGTAAAGCCATTCAGAAAATTCCCTCTGAACCTCTGTATAATGCTTCTGTCCCTTCCGGTAGAGCAGAGCCTCCGCTTCCCGAAGCTGTGGCTCCCAGTCGTCTCTGAGACGTTCCAACTGATCCAGATTCCAGAACATCTGTCTGGCAAAGCGAAACTGCTGTTCTTCATTATCCTGAGCCATCTGAATCTTCTTCTGAACATATGCCTTTGCAGCTTTTGTCTGATACCGTTCCAACACTTCCTGGCAGGAGAATATCTCTCCCTTTTTGATCCGTACCTGCATGTCATGCGCGATCGCAAGAATCAGACCGGCTCTCAGACTCATCGGTTTCTCCCGGTCCTGCAGAATCCGGATCATCAGATCCCGTCCGTCCAGAAGCTCGGAATATAAAAATGGATCAAAGTCCTCATATTCCTCTTCGCCACCTTTTTCATACGACAGAAATCGCACCGGCTCTTTCTTTGCAAGCAGGATCTTCGCCACTTCCGGACAGGAAACCGACAGCGTGATCTCTCTGACATTTTCAAATTCTTCCACATGCCTGGGATAACATCTGCAGGTTCTGCACAGGCTGTCCTTCCCCAGCCTGGTATACATTTCACATAAGTTATCCGCTTTCAGAAATGCACATCTCTTATCTTCCGACTGCCGGAAGGTCCCCTCCTTCCAGTCCACAGAGCTTCGAAGCTTCTTTCGGAAAGGCCCTCTTACCTTTCGGTACCTCTCCAACGCTCTCTGATCTGCCACAATCTGCCAGCCCGCACAGCAGGTATCCTCACATCTGTCTGCCACGCACTGGAACTGATGATAATAATCCGGTATCGTATATAACAAAGTATCTTCTCCCTTCTGCAGCCGCATACATTACAATCGCATCATTTCCTGTCACATCTTCTGCAATCACTTTTTCTATGATTATATCACAGAAACATCCATTTACTCTATATCTTCCAGACTTGCACGATATAATTCATAATCCCACCTGCTTTCCTCTGACAGTGTCTGATATTCATTGTCTGTCACATGAAGACGATACTCATCCCGCAGTCCCTTGTAAAACGTATCAGCATGTGTTTCCCGGATCTTCCTTGCATATCGTTCCAGACAAGTGCTCTCCAGATATTCCAGATCTCCGAAACATACATCTTCAAACTGCTGTCGCATGAATTCCAGTAACTCCTGATCCGTCAGTTCATCCATCGATTCATTTTTATAATGATAAAAGATCTCCTGCAGTCTTCCCAGAGTGTCCACATAAGTGCTGCTGTCTATGTACTGAGAATCGCAGAAGTTCTCGATGATCTGCGGCAGAATTCCTTCCCCGAATTCCACTCTCCGGTTCTCCTTCAGGGTATCTTTTCTGCGCGTCATCAGCTCCTGCGCCTGTTCTTCAGTCAGTGCAAGTCCAAATCGTTCCGAATGACGGTTACACTCCATCACCCGCGCAATCTCCTGCTTTCTCTGTTCCTCCTCCATCAGCGCAAACATCTCATCCATTATCCAATGACCTCCTTCAGACAATGATTCTCTATCCCGTTTTTCAGTTCAAATGCCAGATCATCCAGGTCTCTGCTCAGATATCGATACAGTTCTTCCTCTCCTCCATATATCTGATTGACAAGAATCTTCAGTGCCACTTCCAGTCGACCTTTCAGCTCCTTTGCCTTCACCTCATTCATGTACAGCGCCTCTTCGATCTGCAGATATTCTTCTTTTGAAATCTCCGTTTCAGTCAGGTCAATCTCCGCCAGCATACAGCATAGCATTCTGCGAAGCGGCGTCTGACACACATTTACAAAGTACTCCTCATACTCCGGATATCGCTCCCTGTTCACAGCTCTCACATATGCCTTCGGAAACCGTGAAAGAAACTGCTGTTCCTTATCGATACTCCAAAGATACTCATATATCCGGTCAATTCCGCAAGCTTTCACATCGTTTCCAAGAGCTGGATAATCCAGTGTCAGTATATGTTCCTGTGGTTTCAGTCTCGCATCATACCACAGAAAGAATTCCGGGATTCCTTTCCGGAATGTCTCCTCATACGCCCGGCTTCCGTAGCTGTCAAACTGCTCCGCAATCTGATTGTAGCATTTTCTCGCATCCTGCGTCTTCTTGAGAACCAGCTCATATCCCAGTTCATATGCTTCTCTGGCAGCCACCTTTTTTCCCGGGCACAGCTCATCTTTCTCTGCCCCCAGAGTATACTCCTGAATGCAGTATAACACTGCTCTCATCAGCTGCTGCGCCGCCTCATAGGTAATGGATGTGCTGGCTTTTCCCGTATATTTCCACGACAGCTCCTTTACCAGCGGTAATAGTTCCTCCGGCCTGTATCGCATCCGCTTTTCCTCCCTGACATTACTTTACATATTTCCATTATGGAACCTTATTCTACTCCCGCCAGAAAAAGGTTACAAGGCTTGAAAAAGCCCCGATTTTATGGTAATGTGCCTCCTGATATTGAGGACGGATACACATTGGATTCGCCAGGATGTGGGGACACAGGCAAAAACTTGCCACGGATAAGATGGAACGCGTAGAACGACGTAGCGCACATGCTTTGGGCGTATAGGAAATATCTTGCCGCTGCCAGCCAGAAGATACGCTTCTCAACTGTGTTCCGAGACTGAAAGAGGGCAATAATGCATGAATTTTGCATTATCGCCCTTTTTATTATGCACAAGCCAAAAAATACCAACGGGTATAAGAGGAAAATGGGATGTAAGTAAACAGAAAACATCCATACGCCCATCCCAGCTGTTTCAGAGAAACTTCTTCATCTCTTCCGCCATCTTATCAGTTGCCGTCTCTTCCTGCGCACATCCTCCTGACAGATGAATGGCTACTGATCCATTTTCCGATTCTTCCTTTCACACATTTCACTAAAATACACAGGTAGTGATCACTCATCCTTATATTCTGCAAAATTCATCGGAAATATACTTCAGGCATTATTTTTCTTCTACCGTCAGGAAATAATTGAAGCTGACATCATTCATAGCCACATCTGCCAGGTTAATACAGCTGTTGCCCATACGGTCGATGCTGTGCAGGATTTTTGTAAACGGTGCCGTAAGACTTGCCTTACACTGTCCTTTGCTGACACGCTGCACATGATCTTTTCGCATCTTGATATCCAGATCCAGAATCTTGTCCTTGCGCTTCAAGATCTTATCCGCCTGCTCCGGAGCTCCGTTCTGCAAGGCATCCATCGCAGAATCAAACATCTTCGAGATTGCCTTTAAGCTCTTTGCAAGATCATTCATCGCATCCTGTGAGTATTTGTACTTATTCGTCACTTTCTCCTGAATACATTCTGCCACTTCCACAGACAGATTACCCATACGGTCCACATCACTTAAGACATACATCAGGCTCGCCGTCTGAGACGCCTGCTGTTCTGTCAGCGAACCGGAAGAAAACAGCCCTGCAAGATATTCTGTGATCTGATCGAACAGCTCACTGATCTGCCCGCCTTTTTCTTTGATTGAATCAATCTGCTTTGTATCTTCATTTTTTACAATCTCAATGGTACTCTGAACCTGTTCTTTTACCAGATCACTTAAATGAACCACTTCCTTTGCCACCAGCTGAAGTGCAGCTGCCGGCTGGTTAATCATCTTATCATCCAGATACAGCGGAGTAGACAACTCCACAACCTCTTTCTTTCCATCCGGAACAATCCTCGTTACAATCTTTACCATCAGACCGATCAATCCGACCCAGACCACCGTCATTGTCAGATTAAACAGTGTATGCGCATTTGCGATCTGTCTGGAGATCACCTCTACTTCCGGACCCTTTGGAGAGAGATACTGAATCAGCGCAGCATACGGCTTCACAAACCAGATGAACAACAGACATCCTGAGATATTGAATACACAATGTGCAACCGCTGTTCGTTTCGCATCTCTGGACTGACCCACACTTGCCAGAAGCGCTGTGATCGTCGTACCGATATTGTCTCCAAGGAGAATCGGGATTGCACCTGCCAGTCCCAGAATACTGGTCACACCGTCCGATCCCGCCTGAGATGCAAAGTTCTGAAGCACCGCAATTGTCGCACTACTGCTCTGTACCACCAGTGTCATCAATGTACCAACTGCTACACCCAGAATCGGAATATCTGCAACCTTTGCGATCATATCTGTAAATACCGGACTGGAAGCCAGTGGCTTCATCACACCGCCCATGGTCTCAATTCCAAGGAACAGAAGACCAAATGCAAAGATCGTCTGTCCAATGTTCTTTACCTTTTCTGATTTGGCCAGAAAAGATATGATAAATCCGATAAAGACGATAATATATATGTAATCACTGATCTTAAATGCAATGATCTGCGCCGTCATGGTCGTACCGATATTCGCACCCAGAATAATAGAGATCGCCTGCGGCAGACTCATCAGTCCCGCGCTTACAAAACCGATCGCCATTACCGTTGTTGCACTGCTGCTCTGTAATACAGCAGTCGTCAATGTTCCTGCGATTACTCCCATGACCGGGTTCCTGGTAAGTAACGCCAGAATACTCTTCATCTTCTCACCGGCTGCCTTCTGCAGACATTCACTCATCAGATTCATGCCATAGATAAATACGGCCAGGCCGCCTAACAATCCAAAAACAATCTGTAATTTTTCGTTCATATTTTCTTCCTCACCTATTCAAAACACTGTATCGTTGATCTGTCCCTGATCACATTTTGCAATGCATCTTACTATTTTCTTCGCTGTACTCTCATTATTCCTGATACAAATCCTGCCACTTTCGAATCGATCCTGTATAAATATTCTTCAACTGTTCCAGCGAAATGTCTTCCAGTGGATTCTCCTGATTTACAATCACTTCAATACCGTCTTTTGCAATCATATCGTAGTCCAGCAGTTCCTTTTCATAATCTTTCAACCCTCTGGAGGACATGCCAAAATCACATGCTCCCTGCATCGCATCCGTAAGACCTGCTGTAGAATCCGACACCTCTATCTGAATTCTGGCATTGGAATTGATCTCCATATATGCTTCCGCAAGTTCTTCCATCAGAGGGGCAACTGAGGTAGATCCATGAATTACGATTGTTCCTTCAGCCTGATTGGAAAGAAATGTACTGCTCTTTCCGATTGGAACAAATGTGGCTTCAACAATCTCCTGTCCTTTTCCTTTTACATAAGTGAGGAAATCCTGCTCCAGGTCATTCAATTCACCACTGTGAGCAAGATAAAAAGAACGGCTTAATGGATAGCTTCCCTTCTCCACATTCTCCTTTGTTCCCTCTATTCCATCAGTTTTTAACACTTTCTCCTGTTTCAGCTCTTCAGAAGCTCCCATGGATATATAGCCGATCGCAGCATTACCATCCTCGACCTTTTCAATCACCTCTTCGGCACTTTCCACAATTACCGCATCTTCCGTTGTAGCATCCGTCTGATCAGAATCACCACTTTCATTTACAAAACCAGCCAGCTGCGCAAATGTGCTCCTGGTTCCTGAACCATCTTCTCTCGAGATCACTTCAATCTCCCCCAGCTGATCGAGGCCATCAACCTTCACCGTATCCTGCTTCTGATCCGTCTGGCCGCATCCCGCCAACAGACACGATAAAGCCAGAGCCGCCAACAGTATCTTTCGTTTTCTTCCTCTCATATAATTCTCCTTCATCGTCAGACATTGATTTGTCGAAATTATTCTATCGAAAGTGTGTATGAGGGAAATAAGGTTTGCGTTAAATTTGTGTAAAATCTTATTAGTTCTGTATAACTTCTTTCAGATTGATATTTAAATATGCAATAATCTATCTGTTATATTTATTTTACCAAAAACGCAGCATCGGTTACCGCCACCGATGCTGCGTTTCATTCTCCAGAAGATAGGAAAGCAATGCCTCGCACCCTTCCACAACATCTTCATAAGTTCTGTCAAAATTACCCGTATACCACGGATCCGCAATATCCCCAGACTCTCCTGCAAACGCCAGAAGCTTGTGGATCTTCCCTTCCGGATCCCCACCCGTAATCCGGTTCATATTCCGAATATTGGCCGAATCCATCCCGATCAGATAGTCGTATTCGTCATAATCCCGTCTGGTCATCTGCCTTGCTCGATGCTCTAATACAGGTACACCTACCTGTCTTAACTTCTGTATGGTTCCATAGTGGGGGCCGTTGCCAATCTCTTCCCGGCTGGTAGCAGCCGAAGAAATGTAGAAATCTGCCTGACAGCCAGACTGGTTGACCATATTCTGAAAAACAAATTGTGCCATGGTGGAACGGCAGATGTTGCCGTGGCAAACAAATAATATCTTAATCATATGAATTTTCCTTCCTGCAATGCCCTAAAGTGCCGTATTCTGCGCTGTTTTGCGTCTTCTGCCATGAATTCTGTGATGTACAGAATTCTGTCCAAATCCGGTTTGGAGGGCAAAATGAGGCAAATCAGTGCAAGCAAACGTAGTCGAAATCGCGAAAACAGACTACTGCGGTTTTGGGCGAGTATTATCTTTTATTCTATCACATCCGTCAATATCTCGCCAGCCAAAACAAGCCAAGCCCCTGATGAAGCGCTCATCTGCGGCTTGGCTCACATTATTGTATTTCTTATTTAAATTATAACAGACTCACGTCTTCACCCTTCAAAGTTTTTACTCGCTCCAAGAAGCGTAAAACCAATGCTTCGATAGTATTTTCAGGTGAGAGCTGCATAGTCCACCCTGCAGCATTGAAATGTCCGCCGCCTCCAAACGTCTCTAAAAACAGGTTCAAATCCAGCCAATCTCCTTTACTTCGAAACATAAAGCGCCACTCCCACTCTTTATTTCCTGTTTCATAGCCAATAAAGCCAAGACCAAACTCTGATGCCGCCTGCAGCATCAACTTCTGATTGGTATTTGCAATTCCAACCCAGGGTGTCTGCTGCTGATATCCTTTATCAGTCTCAAAAGTAGAGCCTCCGGAAGTAATATGCTCCTGTGCTCCCTTCCATCTTGCATATGACTGACAGTATGCAGCAAGTGCTACCATATCAACTTCTGTAAGAACACCCATCTGATTCATCAGTTCAGCCAAACGCTCCCATTCCTTCGTTGCTTCTGGCATTAACCAGTCAGGACAAGTAGGCATTCCCTTTGCTGGAACAGGCTCATTCTTATTCGGTTTTCTTTTTCCAGGATTGCCTCCCAGCTTCTTAACTGCTGTGGGCTTTGGCTTTCTTCCTGCCACTGGAATCCCTCCTCCCTCATTTTTTTGCATAATAAAAGGATCATACATTTCTGCACGATCCCTATTACTAATTTTATGTAATTACATCCAGCTTTTTGTTTCTTTACTCCATGTATGCTCAAAGGAATTATCGTTATGAATTGAATCCACGATGGGCAGCAATAATTCTTTTAGTAGTTGCATAGTTTCTTCAAATTCTACTTTCACCAGTGCTTTCTTCTTTTTGATAAAGGCTCTCCATCTTCTCTGCCTTGTCTCATCCTTGGTAAAATCATCATCAAAAGCTGCAATATCATCAAAACCGGTCCCTCGATGGGTAAAGGTCTCTACAATCGCATTCTTTAATTCCACACCATTAAGATTATATCTGTCAGCCAAAACATAGATATCATAGAAATCCTTATATCTACCATTTGCAAGGCCCAGAGAAACAAAAGCCTCAAACTTTTCTGCTATGACGGAGTAAATAGAATAGGCATATACTTGCGGAACCTCCATATCCAGCAGAACCGGGAACTCCATTTTCACTCTTTCTGGATACACCACATCACCAAAACCAATATCTATTGATACCGGGACCTTGGTTCTATCCAGATATCCCATAATAGATACATTTACTCCGTGATACTCCTTGAATTCAGTTATATTGATAACCTCAAGCGTATTCAAATCAAATCTCAACGCATCATCGCACTCTATAGAAAAAATATCATTAAATACTTTCTTCATTTCTTCAGCATCATTTGGAATACGCTGTGCCAAAAGATCAATATCCATTGTTGCACGAGCATACTCTCCATTAAATAATGCATACAAAAAAATACCGCCCTTTAGTGTAAATCTCTCCACATAATTTGAAACAGATAATCTATATATTGTTCTCTCCAAACCATATGTGACCAGCTTATCCTGCATAGTCTTTCCATCTTCTATCGCCTGTTTCTTTAATCTGTCCTTTACGGATATAGCGTTTGTCATACCAGCACCTCCAGATACATTTTCATTACATCCCCACATTTGAGCATCTCTGCATATCTGATTAGCCTATTCAGATTACGGTCACTCCGATGCAGATAGGTTGTAAGAACTTCTTTCGTTTCTTCAATTCCGATTTTTTCCCTGTAGAAAACGATATCAACAACAGTTTTCTCAATATCATATATACGAAATCTGTTATTTCCATCCTCTACGGTCTCGATACCAACATCAAATCGGTCATCTGTAAAATAGCATACATTCAGTTCCGGCCAATCCGGCAGAGTTGATACCTTTGCTTTTCTCGGAATTGCTACATCAATGGCATCCGGGCGATAAGTAGACAGATTATAATACACAGCTGCACTCAGCAGACAAACTACTCCGTCTGGTACAAATGCATAGGCATAGTAGAAATCCGATCCCTCACCATCAAAATTTGCATTTTCATAATACTTTTTATTCAGTTTTATCAGGATCCCCTGGTCAACCATCTGATTGATTTTATAATAGGAAAACCCTTTATCTTTCAGCTCTTGAACTGAAAAAATCATTTGGTCATTGGAAATCTGTGCAGTCTTTGTCATCTTTCTCACCTCAATTCCAGTATATCCAAATT
>NZ_JAFBIZ010000052.1 GCF_021531995.1 Faecalicatena contorta | reverse complement strand
GTATATTATATAGAAGGAACGTTTTGTTTGTCAAGGTTTCTTCTTTATATTATTTCTTTTATTCTATTCACACAAAGGACATATTTTCCTGTTATGATAGAAAAAATGAGACAATAGCGTCAATATGGAGGCGAATCATATGAATAAAGTAAAGATACTGGTAGTGGATGATGAAAGCAGAATGAGAAAACTGGTTCGGGATTTTCTGGAACGGGAAGGATATACGGTTCTGGAAGCAGGCGACGGAATGGATGCGATGAAGATCTTTTATGAAGAAAAGGATATCGCGCTGATCATTCTGGATGTCATGATGCCAAGGATGGATGGCTGGCAGACCTGCAGGGAGATTCGTGAATCTTCGCAGGTTCCGATCATTATGTTGACTGCAAGATCAGAAGAACGAGATGAACTGCAGGGATTTAATCTGGGAGTGGATGAATATATCTCCAAACCGTTCAGCCCGAAGATACTGGTTGCGAGGGTTGGCGCTATCCTGAGACGGACACATGCAAGTGGGGCGGATGAAGAACTGAATGCGGGGGGCATCGTGATTGACAAGGCTGCCCACCAGGTAAGGATTGACGGAAAAGAGATTGAACTGAGCTTTAAGGAATTCGAACTGCTTACGTATTTTGTGGAGAACCAGGGAATCGCATTGTCCAGGGAGAAGATCTTGAATAACGTATGGGATTACGATTATTTTGGCGATGCGAGGACGATTGATACGCATGTAAAGAAGTTGAGAAGCAAGCTTGGAGAAAAAGGTAATTATATTAAGACCATCTGGGGAATGGGGTATAAATTCGAGGTGGAAGCATGATCTCTCTGAAAAAACGTATGGGCAGACATTCTGCAGGGCATTCGATCAAGCATCAGATGATCGCTGTTTTTGTGGGGTTGCTTGCTTGCATGATGCTGGCTCTCCTGGTTATTAATGGAAATTTTCTGGAGCCATATTATATCAGAAATAAACAGGCACAGTTTATCGATATATACGGGAAACTGAATGAGGCGATTGAAAAAGGGACTCTGACGGATAAAAAAGTGGCGAACAGTCTGGTTCATCTGGCAGAAAAAAGCAATACTTCTTTTCTGGTTCTGGACGAAAGCAGCGGAACGGTTTTTACGAATGTGTATGATAAGGATATGCTTAAGAATCAGATGTTTGGGTATCTCCTCAATCAGGCACAAAAAGACAGTAAGGTTCTGAAGTCTACAGATGATTACCGGATCAGTCAGTCCTGGGATCCCTGGAATCAGAATTACTACATTGAGATGTGGGGCTACTTAAGTGACGGGAGTCAGTTTCTGATTCGAAGCCCGTTGGAAGGAATCAGAGAAAGTGCGGCGATATCCAATCGCTTTCTGATCTATATCGGAAGTGTGTTAATTCTGGTGGCTGTGATATTTATCTGGTATTTTTCTAAACGGATTACCGATCCGATTCATGAGCTGGCTCTTTTGTCTGACCGAATGGCTAATCTGGATTTTGATGCGAAGTATACCAGCGGAGGGAAGAATGAGATCGGAGAATTGGGTGAGAACTTCAACCGGATGTCGGAGAAGCTGGAAAGTACGATTTCAGAGCTGAAAAAAGCGAATAACAGCCTGCAAAAAGACATTGAGCAGAAAGAAAAGCTGGAACAGATGCGCAATGAATTTCTTGGTAATGTATCGCATGAACTTAAGACACCGCTGGCACTGATCCAGGGATATGCAGAAGGGCTAAAAGAAGGTGTCAATGAAGATGCACAAAGTCGGGAATTTTACTGTGATGTTATTATGGATGAAGCGATGAAGATGAATCAGATGGTAAAGAATCTTCTGACGCTGAATCAGCTGGAATTCGGAGATGAGGATATTTCATTTGAACGGTTTGACCTTACAGAACTGATCAGAGGTGTTCTCCAGAGTATGGAGATTCTGGCGCAGCAGGCGGGAGCGGAAGTGAATTTTTCCCAGGAATCTTCGATCTATGTGTGGGCGGATGAATTCAAAGTGGAACAGGTAGTGCGCAACTATGTAAGCAATGCATTTCACCATGTGAGAGGTGACAAAGTGGTGGAAGTGAAGATCCTGGCAAATGAAGAAAAGGCGAAAGTCACTGTCTTCAATACGGGTACACCGATTCCGGAAATGGATATCCCTCATATCTGGGATAAGTTTTATAAAGTGGACAAGGCACATACCAGAGAATATGGGGGCAATGGAATCGGTCTTTCGATTGTAAAAGCGATCATGGAATCCTTCCATCAGAAGTATGGAGTGAAGAATTATGAGAACGGTGTTGAATTCTGGTTTGAACTTGATGTAAAATAAAACAATACAGTACCAGATGAAGAAAGGCAGGTTAAGACATTGATTGCAATTATTGATTACGATGCAGGAAACATTAAGAGCGTGGAGAAGGCCATGCAGTTGTTGGGACAGGATGTAACGATTACGAGAGACAGAGAGACAATTCTTAATGCGGATAAGGTGATCCTTCCGGGAGTAGGAGCGTTTGGAGATGCGATGGAAAAGATCCATCAGTATGGGCTTTATGAAGTGATCCATGAAGTAGTCAGGAAGCAGACCCCGTTTCTGGGGATTTGTCTTGGCCTTCAGCTGTTGTTTGAGAGAAGTGATGAGACACCGGGAGTGGAAGGGCTTGGTGTGTTAAAGGGAGAGATCTTACGTATTCCTGAACAGGAAGGCTTAAAGATTCCGCACATGGGATGGAATTCTCTGGAATTTCAGAATAACGGCAGATTATTCAAAGGACTTCCGAAAGATCCTTATGTGTATTTCGTTCATTCCTATTATCTGAAAGCTGAGGATGAAAGTATTGTAACGGCAACGACACAGTACAGTACAACCATCCATGCTTCTGTGGAGCAGGGCAATGTATTTGCCTGTCAGTTCCATCCGGAAAAGAGCAGTGATGTGGGAATTCAGATTCTGAAGAATTTTGTGGAATTATAGACGGAATAGACGGAGGGAAAAGTATGCATACAAAGAGAATTATTCCATGTCTGGATGTGAACAACGGACGGGTAGTAAAAGGTGTGAATTTTGTAGATCTCAGAGATGCCGGGGATCCGGTGGAGATTGGAAAGGCTTATGATAAGGCAGGAGCAGATGAACTTGTGTTTCTGGATATTACTGCATCTTCCGATGCAAGAGAAACTGTGGTAGACATGGTACGCAAGGTTGCAGAGACAGTGTTTATCCCGTTTACGGTTGGCGGAGGAATCCGTACCGTAGATGATTTCAAATCACTTTTGAGAGAGGGCGCGGACAAGATATCGATCAACTCTTCTGCAATCAATACGCCTGAACTGATCTCGGAGGCAGCAGAAAAGTTTGGCAGCCAGTGCGTGGTTGTTGCAATTGATGCCAAGAGGCGGGCAGACGGAAGTGGCTGGAACATCTATAAGAATGGCGGAAGGATTGATGTGGGAATTGATGCGTTGGAATGGGCTGCAAAAGTAGAAAAGCTTGGCGCGGGAGAGATCCTTCTTACGAGTATGGATTGTGACGGAACAAAGGCGGGCTATGACCTGGAACTGACCAGAGCGATTGCCGAAGAAGTGTCGATTCCGGTGATTGCATCCGGAGGAGCCGGAACGCTGGAACATTTTTATGATGCGCTGACAGAAGGAAAGGCGGATGCAGCGCTTGCAGCATCTCTGTTTCATTATAAGGAACTGGAGATCAGGGAAGTAAAAGAATATCTGAGAGGAAGAAACGTGTCTGTGCGTTTGTAGTGATGAAGGGGAAAAGGAATGGCAGCAATTAATAATGACTGGCTGGAGGCTCTCCGGGAAGAATTCAAGAAACCGTATTATAAAAAATTATATGAGACCGTAAATCAGGAATACAAGACCCATCAGGTATTTCCGCCGGCGAATGACATATTTAATGCATTTCATCTGACTCCGCTTCATGAGGTAAAGGCGGTGATCCTGGGACAGGATCCGTATCATAATGTCGGGCAGGCACATGGATTGTGTTTTTCAGTTCAGAAAGGCGTAGATGTTCCTCCTTCCCTTGTGAATATCTATCAGGAACTGCATGACGATCTGGGATGCGCGATTCCAAATCACGGCTGTCTGACGAAATGGGCCAGTCAGGGAGTATTGATGCTGAATACCGTTCTGACGGTGCGGGCACATCAGGCGAATTCACACCGCGGAATTGGATGGGAAGAATTTACCGATGCGGCAATTATGGCACTGAACAGCCAGGATCGTCCGATTGTCTTTATCTTATGGGGAGCTCCGGCACAGCGGAAAGAACGGATGCTGACGAATCCGAATCACCTGATTCTGAAAGCACCACATCCGAGTCCGTTGTCTGCATACAGAGGATTTTTTGGAAGTAAACCATTCAGTCAGGCCAATGCATTCCTGAAAGAGCATGGGGTAGAACCGATCGACTGGCAGATCGACTAGAGGGGGAAATGGTATGGAAAAGCAATATGATCTTGTGATTATCGGAGCAGGACCCGGCGGTTATGTGGCAGCAAAAAAAGCGGCAAAGCTGGGTATGAAGGTTGTGATCATTGATAAAGGAGAGATTGGAGGCACCTGCATTAACAGGGGATGTATTCCGACGAAGGCACTGGTACATGCCGCAACGTTGTATCATGAGATGAAAGAATGTGAAAAATTTGGATTGACGGCGGAAAAAGTAGGGTTTGATCTCCAGAAGATCTTTGAGTATAAAGATGGTTCTGCTGCAAAGATGCGGGAAGGACTTGAAAAAGAATTTGCGGATCTGGGGATTACCGCAGTTCGTGGATCGGCAACCATCCAGAGTGATCGAAAGGTGCGGGTCGTTACACCGTCGCGGGAAACGGCATATTATACAGGCAGGTACATATTGATCGCGACGGGAGCAAAGGCACGTATGGTAGATATTCCTGGAATGGAACTTCCGGGTGTTATGACCAGTGAGGAACTTCTGACCTCCAATGAGAGCCGGTATAAACGTCTGCTGATCCTGGGAGGCGGTGTGATCGGAATTGAACTTGCAACCGTATTTAATGCGTTGGGAAGTGATGTGACGATTGTGGAATTATCTGATCGACTGCTTCCGAACATGGATGTAGAGTTCTCGGATACATTGGAAGAGATACTGTCCGGAAGAGGAATTCATATATATAAAGAGAGTATTCTTGAAAAGGTAAAGCAGACAGAACAGGGACTGGAGTGCCGTTATGTATACCGGGGAATCAATCAGCAGAAGGAAGTGGACGCTGTTCTGGTATCGGTAGGAAGAACAGCCAATACAGAAGGGTTGTTTGATCCGGATGTTTCGATCCGGACGGAAAATGGAAGGATCGTTGTCGATGATTTTTATATGACCAGCATGAAAGGAGTCTATGCGATCGGGGATGTGATCGGAGGAATTCAACTGGCACATGTAGCATCTGCGCAGGCTACTTACGTGGTGGAACGTATGAATGATCTTCAGCCGTCCGTTATCATCGAGATGGTTCCAAGCTGTCTGTTTACACCAATATCGATCGTTCCAAGCTGCCTTTATACAGATCCGGAGATTGCATCTGTGGGAATTACGGAGGAAAATGCAAGGAAGAAAGGTATTCCGCTTCGATGTGGAAAGTATGTGATGGATGTGAACGGACAGGCAGTGATCTCACAGGAAAAGCATGGATTTATCAAGCTTTTATTTGCTGCGGACAGTGATGTGCTTCTTGGAGCACAGATGATGTGTGAGCGGGCAACAGATATGATCGGTGAAATGGCGACTGCGATCGCGAATAGTTTGACATCTGCACAGCTGATGTATGCGATGCGGGCACATCCTACATTTAATGAAGCGATTTCCTGTGCAGTTGAAAATAGCCGGGAAGATCGCAGACGTTGGTAGTCAGCTTATAATAATACACATAACAGATATTGAAAATTGTGTATTATGAGGCAGGGTAACCTGCCTTGTTTTATGTAGCAGGAATGTAAATTGCAGAAAGGGAAAAAGATGGAACGTATAAAATGTGTATTACTTACAGTTATTGCAGCAGTATTGGTGTTCGGCTGTGGGAAAAATCCTGCAAAGCAGGGAGTAGACTATCTGGAAGATGGAGAATATAAGAAAGCGGTAGAACAGTTCGAGGAGGCAATTGAGAAGGAGAAAAACGTGGGAGATGCCTATCGTGGAATCGGAATCGCAAAGTGGGAGATGGAAGATTATGAAGGGGCGTGTGAGGCATTTAAAAACGCACTGGAGAATGATGCGGAAAAAACGGGCACGATTTATAATTTCCTTGGAAGCTGTGAACTGAAACTGGACCATCCGGAGAAGGCATTGAATTATTACAATCTGGCACTTGAGGATGAGGATAACAGTGAGGAGATGGAACAGGAGATCCGTTATAATATCATTGCGGCCTATGAGCAGACAGGAGACTGGGAAAGTGTGAAGGTAAAGCTTGAGGAATATCTGGAAGATTATCCGGATGATGAGGATGCAAAAAAAGAAGCGGAATTTCTGGAGACAAGATAATTATGGCACATATGATTGATTTGGAAAAAGAAAAAGAGAAAGTGATTCTGGTGGGGGTAAGCTTATCCGACCAGGATGATACCCTGCAGTCTCTGGAGGAACTGAAGGATCTGGCATCCACAGCGGGGGCGGAAACGGTTGGAATATTGATTCAGAACAGGGAACAGATCCATCCGGGAACTTACGTTGGTAAGGGAAAATTACAGGAACTGAAGGATCTGATCTGGGAACTTGAGGCAACCGGAATTATCTGTGATGATGAATTGTCACCGGCACAGATGAAAAATCTCCAGGATGAACTGGATGCGAAGGTGATGGATCGTACGCTTGTAATACTGGATATCTTCGCTTCACGCGCATCCACCAGCGAGGGAAAGATCCAGGTAGAACTTGCACAGCTTAAGTATCAGCAGACCAGACTTACCGGGTGGGGAACAGCTATGTCCAGACTGGGTGGTGGAATCGGTACGAGAGGCCCCGGAGAAAAGAAACTGGAGATGGATCGAAGGCTGATCAAGAACAGGATTGCTCAGCTGAACCGTGAACTGAAGGATGTGAAAAGGCATCGGGAAGTGACAAGAGAACAGCGGAGTAAAAGCCGTGTCCCGGTGGCGGCAATTGTGGGATATACGAATGCGGGAAAGTCTACGCTTTTAAATACACTGACGGGAGCCGGAATTCTGGCGGAAGATAAGCTGTTTGCTACACTGGATCCGACGACAAGGGAACTGAAGCTTCCAAGCGGTCAGTCGATTCTTCTTACGGATACCGTAGGTTTTATCCGCAAGCTGCCGCATCATCTGATCGAGGCTTTTCGCAGTACGCTGGAGGAAGCCAAATATGCAGACCTGATTCTGCATGTGGTAGATGCCTCCAATCCGCAGATGGATGAACAGATGTATGTTGTATATGAGACTCTGCAGAATCTGGGAGTGACAGATAAGCCGGTCATCACCGTATTCAACAAACAGGATAAAGCAGAGAATGAATGGAATGTAAGAGATTTTCATGCGGATTATACGGTAAAGATATCTGCAAAGACGGGTGGGGGAATCCAGGAGCTTTTAAAGACGATCGAGGCGGTACTCAGACAGCAGAAAATCGCCATAGAAAGTCTATATTCATATCAGGAAGCCGGAAAGATACAGCTGATCCGAAAGTATGGAGAGCTTCAGGAAGAAGAGTACAGAGAAGAAGGCATCTTTGTAAGGGCATACGTATCTCCGGAACTCTATGAAAGAGTCAGAGTATCCCGGGGGGATTCCTGAAACAGTCGTTTGTAGGCTCTGGAAAATGTCGAATAATCTTTAAAGCCACAGTCGTAACATACCTGTGTAACAGCTTCACCGGATAAAATCAATTCTTTTGCGAGCAGGAGCCGTTTCTGGGAGATGTATTGTCCCAGTGTATAGCCGGTCTCCTGCTTGAATAATCTCATCATATAGTATTTGCTGATATAGAATCTGTCAGCAATCGTATCGATCGTGAGGTCTTCGCTCAGATTTTCGTTGATATAGCAAAGAATGTCCTGAATCTTCGTATTGCAGATGTCCGTATCAATGAACTCCAGCCGGTTTTTTCTTGCGGCGCGGTTCAGATGGATCATGAATTCAAGAAACATGACCTGGCGATACAGATCTGCGGCATAGCCTTCGTCTGAAAAAGATGCTTCCAGACGGGTGATGGTACGCAGAAGAGAGCTTTTTTCGGGTGTGGCGATGCGAAGAACGTTGGAATGTTCAGCTTCAGCTTTCTGAAAACAATAACTCAGATCATAGGAATCAGTTTGGTAGGCGTCTATAAAATTAGGAGATATGTAGACGATGATCCTTTCATATGGAACTGTGTTGTCAACGGTCAGACGGTGGATATCATTGTGTTTGACCAGTACGATATCGTATGGTTTCAGCTCATATGATTTCCCTTCAATCGTATAGACGACATGCCCACGGATGAAGATGGTGATCTTGTCGAAATCATGATAATGATATTCGACTTCCCGGGTATCTTTGTCTGTCAGATGAAATAACCGGAACTCGCTGTTCAGATATCCTTTTTTACTGTACTGATCCATGGGAATGCTCCTTTCACTTTCCGGAATGCGTTTTTACTTTCTTTATAGTAACGCAAGATGGCATGATTTGCAATATTATCAGCATTATTTGCCTTGAAACGGGAAATGTTGCCTGATATCATGTGATTAGATGAACAGGGGATACTGCGCGGCAGGAAACTGAGACGATGGAGGTATGTTATGAAGGTTGTATTAGAGAGATATCATGGGCTTGGTAATGATTATATCGTATTTGATCCGAATAAAAACGAACTGGAACTGACACCGGAAAATGTAAAAATGATCTGTGACCGTAACGAGGGACTTGGGGCAGACGGTATCCTGGAGGGACCGATTCTTCAGGAGAAAGGAATGTATGTAAAGGTATGGAATCCGGATGGCAGTGAATCAGAGACCAGTGGAAATGGAGTTCGCATCTTTGCAAAATATCTGAAAGATGCATCTTATGTTCAGAAAAAGAGTTTTAAATTATATACCGGCAATGGACCTGTTGAAGTAACCTTCTTAAACGAGGATGGAAGCCGTCTAAGAGTGTCCATGGGAAAACTTTCTTTCTGGAGCGATGATATTCCGGTGACTGGAGAGAGAAGAGAAGTGATCAATGAAGATATGGTGTTTGGAAGAACACTGTATCCGGTTACCTGTGTATCGATCGGTAATCCGCATTGTGTGATTCCGATGCGGGAGATCTCAAAACCTCTGGTATGCAAGATCGGTGATTATTCCGAGATTGCAAGATATTTTCCAAATCGTATCAACACACAGATCATGAAGGTGATCGATAAAGAGCATATTGCGATTGAGATCTACGAAAGAGGAGCCGGCTATACAAGGGCATCCGGAACAGGCGCATGTGCGGCAGCAGGAGTTGCATATAAGCTTGGAATGACGAATAATAAAGTGATCGTCCATATGTCTGGCGGAGATCTGCAGGTGGAAGTGGAGGATGACTGGAGTGTCTATATGACCGGTGATGTGTTCTATGTTGCAAAAATGACATTGAGTAATGAATTTGCAGAGAAACTCAGGGCATTATAAAGTCTGGGCATCACATGTCCGGTCAAAGGAATACTATGTTAATATAATATCAATAATACCGGCAGTGTTTCAGCCAGCAGAAGAGTGGCATGCACTGCCGTTTTTTATGTGTCCGGGGAAGGGAAAGGGACGATCAGAATCTGTCATTGTGGTCGGAAAAAGAAAATGTTAAAATAGACCTGATCTTGTATGTTTTCAGGAGGAGTTTTATGCCGTTACAATTTATTTTCGGACCGTCGGGTTCAGGAAAATCAACATATTTATATCAGCATGTGATCGAAGAATCCATGCGCTTTCCGGAACGCAATTATATTGTTCTTGTGCCGGAGCAGTTTACCATGCAGACGCAGAAAGATCTGGTGATGATGCATCCGAAGCATGGGATTATGAATATCGATGTACTGAGTTTTGGGCGACTGGCATATCGTGTGTTTGAAGAGACGGGAGGAGAGACACTTCCGGTTCTGGATGATGAAGGAAAAAACCTGATCCTTCGTAAGATCGCAGCAGATTATGAGGACGAATTAAAAGTCCTGCGCGGCAATATGAAGAAGCTTGGTTATGTCAGTGAGGTAAAATCTGTTATCTCTGAATTTACGCAATACGATATTCGGGAAGAAGAGCTGGAACATATGATGGAGTCTGTGGGGAAAGATTCCAGACTATACTATAAATTAAATGATATCCGCATCCTTTACAGAGGGTTTCAGGCTTATCTTGAGAAAAAATATATTACGAAAGAAGAACTCCTGGATGTACTGAGCCGCGTGGTGGAACGTTCGGAGATCCTGAAGAACAGTACGGTGGTGCTGGATGGGTTTACCGGATTTACACCGGTTCAGAATCGTCTGCTTCTGCAATTGTTCATACATTGCCGCAAGGTGATGATCACGGTAACAATGGATGAGCGGGAAAATCCATATTCTTACCGCCATCCATATCAGCTGTTTGCACTGAGCAAGCAGATGGTGACGACTCTGATACAGCTTGCAAAAGAAAAGAAGATCGCGATAGAAGATCCGGTCTGCTTATATGACAGACCCGTATATCGATTTCGTGAGAATGAGCCGCTTGCGTTTCTTGAGCGTAATCTGTTTCGTTATGACAGCGACATGTACGGAAAGCCACAGGATTCTGTCAGGATTCATGTTGCGAGAAATCCAAAAGAAGAAGCGGAAGCTGTGGCGGAGGGAATCCGGAGACTGGTTAGAAAAGAAGGAATCAGATATCGTGATATCGGTGTGATCGTCAGCAGTATGGATGTATATGGAGATTATCTGGAACGGGCATTTTCCATGTATGAGATTCCGGTATTTATGGATCATAAAAGAAGTATTCTGCTGAATTCCTTCGTGGAATATATCCGAAGTCTTCTGAATATGGCAGAGCAGAATTTTTCGTATGAAAGTGTTTTCCGGTTTTTACGCACGAATCTTGCAGGATATACTTTTGATGAAGTGGATGAACTGGAAAATTATGTGATCGGTCTGGGGATTCGCGGATATAAAAACTGGCAGAAAAGATGGATCCGCCGGTTGAAGGGAATGAAAGAAGAAGAACTGGAACACCTGAATCATTCCCGTGTAATGCTGGTTGAAAAGGTGGATGCGCTCATGTATGTGCTGAAGCAAAAGCAGAAAACAGTACGTGATATTACAGTGGCAGTCTATGAATTTATGGTGAAAGAGAATCTTCAGGACAGACTGACCAGACAGGAAGAAGCGTTTCAAAAAGCCGGAGAACTTGCCCTGGCAAAGGAATATGCCCAGGTCTATCGGATCGTGATTGAATTGTTTGACAAGTTTGTAGAACTTCTTGGGGATGAGAAGGTTTCTCTGGATGAATATTGTAAATTGCTGGATGCCGGTCTTGAAGAAGCCCGTGTGGGAGTGATCCCGCCGAGCACCGATCAGGTAGTGGCAGGAGATATGGAGCGTACCAGATTAAAAGATATTAAGGCACTGTTCTTTGTGGGGGCGAATGATTCTCAGCTTCCGGGATCTCTGCTTCGGACGGGACTTTTGTCTGAGAGGGACCGGGAAAGATTTGCCAGAGAGAAACTTCCTTTGTCTCCGGGAGGAAAAGAAAAAGCGTATGTACAAAAGTTTTATCTGTATATGAATCTGACGAAACCTTCGGAAAGACTGGAAATCTATTACAGTAAGGTATCCTCAGAGGGGAAGAGTATGCGTCCTTCTTATCTGGTACAGGAACTGAAAAAGCTGTATCCGGCCCTTGTTCAGGAAGAGGAAGAAGACAAGACGCTGGAAGACCATGAATTTACGGAAAAACAGGGAATTGAATATCTGATCCGGGGATTCCAGAGAGGATATGAGGCAATGGATCAGGTGTGGCAGGAGCTGTACACCTGGTATAAAAAGAATCCAAAATGGCAGCAGAAGATAGAGGCGCTTCTGAATGCCGGATATTACAGGTGCCCGGCAGACGGACTGACAGAAGCCGTGGCAAAGAAGCTGTATGGGGAACATTTTGAAACCAGTATTACACGTATGGAAAAATATGCTTCCTGTGCATATGCGCATTTTCTTGCATATGGATTGCAGCTGAGTGAGCGTCAGGAATATGAGTTCCAGGCAGTTGATCTGGGGAATGTCTGTCACAGTGCACTGGAACAATATTCCAGAAGGGCAGCAGCGGAGCCGGAAGGATGGATCGGCATATCTGAAGAAAAGAGAAAACAGATGATTGATGAGAGTGTGGATGTGGCGATTACAGATTACGGAAATTCCGTACTCTATAGTTCTGCAAGAAATGAATACATGATCATGCGTATGAAACGGATGCTGGAGCGTACGGTATGGGCTCTGACAGAACAGCTTAAGGCAGGAGATTTTCATCCGGAAGCTTATGAAATGCGATTTTTGGGAGGTAAGATTGACCGGATTGATACATGCGAGGATGGAGATAAGATCTATCTGAAAGTTATGGATTACAAGACCGGAAGCAAGTCATTCGATGTGGTGGCTCTGTATCATGGGCTTCAGCTTCAACTGATGGTTTATATGGAAGCAGCGGTGCAAAATGAGAGCAGGAGACATCCTGAGAGAGAAATCATTCCGGCCGGTGTGTTTTACTACCGGATACAGGATCCACTGGTGGAGCAGCAGGAAGAACAGCTGGAGAATGCAATTTTAAAAGCATTGAAGCCGGATGGAATCATGAATCTGAGTGAAGAGTCGCTTGCACATCTGGAACACCGAAAAGAGGGAGAGTCGCTTGCGGTTCCCATCAGATACAATAAAAATGGAAGTCTGGCAAAAAGCTCCAGAGTGGCTTCGGACGAAGAGTTCCGGGCGATGATGTCTTATGCAGTGCAAAAGGTCGAAGAATCCAGAAGAAAGATATTAAGCGGAGATACGCTTCCGTCTCCTTATCTGAGAGGTCAGGAGACGGGATGTGATTACTGCCCGTACAGGCATGTGTGTGGATTTGACCGGAAGATACCGGGATATGAATACCGTGACATCGGTAAAACAAGCAAGGAAGAGGCAATGGCCGCTATGATCAGAGCGCGGCAGGGACAGCAGGAGAAAGGAGACGGACAGGCATGAGTGTGACTTGGACAAAAGAACAGCAGAAGGTCATTGACCTGAGAAAACGGAATATCCTGGTCTCCGCCGCAGCTGGTTCGGGAAAGACGGCTGTGCTGGTAGAACGTATCATAGCGATGCTTACCAGAGACCGGGAGCCGGTTGATGTAGATCGCCTGCTGATCGTGACATTTACAGAGGCGGCGGCTGCAGAGATGAAAGAAAGAATCCGGAATGCGATTGAGAAAAAACTGGAGGAATATCCACAGGATGAACACCTTAAGCAACAGGCAACACTCATCCACAATGCACAGATCACTACAATTCACAGCTTCTGTCTGTCAGTGATCAGAGATCATTTTCCGGCGATCAGTATTGATCCGGGATTCCGGGTTGGAGAAGAGGGAGAATTAAAGCTTCTTCGTCATGATGTTCTGGAAGAGATACTGGAAGAAAAATATCAGGAGGCTGATCAGCGATTCCTGGATTTTACAGATGCTTATGGCAGCGGAAAGAGTGATAAAAAGATTGAGGAACTGATCCTTAAGATCTATGAATTTTCCAGAAGCTATCCGGATGCTGACGGATGGCTGGATTCCTGTGTGAGTGCCTATGAGGTGGAGACGGTTTCAGAGCTGGAGAATAGTCCGGGAATCCGGATCGTGATGAACAACGTAAGAATCTATCTGGAAGATGCGAAAGCTATGGTGGAACAGGGACTCATGATATGTCAGTCAGAAGACGGACCGATGGTTTATGAGAACGCACTTCTCAATGACCATCAGCTGGTCGAAGAACTTCTTGGTATAGGACAATATAGACACCTGTCGGAAAAAATGCAGAAGATCAATTGGGTGAGGCTGGCTCCGCTTCGGGATAAAAGTGTATCTGAAGAAAAAGCAGAACAGGTAAAACTGATTCGTGAAGAGGTAAAAGGTGTGATTAAAAGTCTGGCCCAGCAGTATTTTTATCAGGATCCACAGGCGATGATCCGCAATCTCAAAGCATGCTATCCTGCGGTACTTGAACTGACCGGTCTGGTGAAACAGTTTGCAGAGCGGTTTGAGCAGAAGAAGCGGGCCCAGAATATGATCGATTTTTCAGATATGGAACAGTATGCACTTCAGATACTGACCCGAAAAACATATGAAGGTCTGGTCCCTTCTGCAATTGCGGAAGAGTACCAGCAGCAGTTTTTGGAAATCATGATTGATGAATATCAGGACAGTAATCTGATTCAGGAAACGATACTGAACAGTATCTCAACCTGCAGAGTGGGCAGATATAATGTATTTATGGTTGGAGATGTCAAACAGAGCATCTATCGGTTCCGGCTTTCCAGACCGGAACTGTTCCTTGAGAAATTTAACACCTATGATGTAGAAGACAGCCTGACACAGAGGATTGATCTTCATAAAAACTTTCGAAGCCGCAAAGAGGTACTTGAAAGTGTAAACGATATCTTCCGTCAGATTATGACAAAGAATCTGGGTGGAATCGTATATGACGATCAGGCGGCATTGTATCCGGGTGCAGAGTATCCCGCGGGAGAACATCTGGATACGGAAGTTCTGGTGATTGACCGTGATGTTGATGCATGGGAAGAGGAGCTGGAGACAGAATCTGCAGCATCAGATACGGATAACCGGAATATGTCCGCGAGAGAATTAGAGGCAAGGGCGATTGCAGGACGGATCCGGACCCTGATTCGGGAACAGAAGGTGGTAGACAAGAAAACAGGAAAGCTTCGTCCGGCAAGGTATTCGGATATTGTAATTCTTACCAGAAGTATCCGTGGATATGCAGACGTATTTACTGAGGTGCTCAGCCGTGAAGGGATTCCGGCATGCGCAGGCACCAGAGAAGGATATTTTGGAACTCAGGAGATCGGAGTGATTCTGGATTACCTGCGTGTTCTGGATAATCGGAAGCAGGATATTCCGTTTGCGGCAGTGCTGACTTCTCCGGTCGGTGGTCTGTCAGAGGAAGAACTGGCAGTCATAAGAAGCTTTGACAGAGATGTGCCATTCTATCAGGCTGCGTCAGAGTACCGGATGAATGGTACACAAAAACAGATCCGGGAAAAGCTGGAAAGATGTCTGGGGCAGATGGAGCGGTTCCGGATAGTTGTTCCATATACACCTATGCATGAGCTTTTGTGGAAGATATTGGAAGAAACCGGGTATGGAGACTTTGTATCCGCCATGCCTGGAGGAGGCCAGAGGCGCGCGAACCTTGAGATGCTGATTGAGAAAGCCAGAGCCTTCGAAAGTACTAGCTACAAAGGACTGTTCCATTTTATAAGATACATTGAACAGCTTCAGAAGTACGACGTGGATTATGGTGAGGCAAGCATGAAAGATGAACAGTCGGATACGGTGCGGATTATGACGATCCACAAAAGTAAGGGACTGGAGTTCCCGATCGTGATCGTGGCAGGCATGGGAAAACGCTTTAATCTTCAGGACGCCAGAAGCAGTGTGGTATTGCATGCCGGGCTGGGAATCGGGCTGGATGCGGTGGATCTGGAACGCAGAACAAAAAGTCCGGGGATCATAAAAAAGATAATTCAGAAAGAGGAAGTACTGGACAGTCTGGGAGAGGAGCTGCGTGTACTTTATGTTGCTTTTACCAGGGCAAAAGAAAAGCTGATTCTTACAGGAACACTTTCCAATGTAAAAAAGAAAATGGAAGATTATGGGATGGCCCGCTGGCAGGGAGGAAAAGAACTGACATTTGAACGTCTGAGTACGGCATCTTCTTACTGGGACTGGGTGCTTCCGGCGCTTCTGAGACTGCAGATGGACAGCCCGATTACATTTCAGATTCTGACGATAGAGGACATCGTTGAAGAAGAGGTAGAAGAAGAGGCTGTTGCGAGGATGACGAAAGAGGTGTTGGAACACTGGGATACGGACAGAGTATATGATCAGGAAGCCGCTTGGAAGATACAGGAACAGTTCAGTTATGAATATCCGTACGCAACCGGCTCTTCGCAGAAATTGAAATATACGGTATCTGAATTAAAGAAACGGGCTTATGCAATGGAACAGCCGGCAGAATCCGATGAAGAACAGGGAGAGCTTCTGTATGAGGAACCGGAAGCTGTTCCGCTGATTCCGGGATTCCTTCAGGAGACAGAAGAACTGACCGGTGCTTCCAGAGGAACGGTTTACCATCGCGTGATGGAATTGTTGGAGTTCTCTGAAGTATACGATGAGGCAGCACTGAACCAGCAGCTGAAACGATACGTGGAAACTGGAAAGATGACGCAGGATATGGCAGATTGTATCGGAGTAAAAGATATCCTGTACTTTTTGAATACGCAGACGGGACAGAGAATGAGATGCGCTGCCGGCCGGAAACGATTGCGAAAGGAGCAGCCATTTGTACTGGGAGTGGATGCGGATGAACTGTATCCGGGAGAGAAAAGTGGAGATCTGATTCTGGTACAGGGAATCATCGATGTATATTTTGAAGAAGATGATGGACTGATAGTTCTGGACTATAAGACTGATAAAATCTATGATGCGAAAAAACTGGCAGACAGGTATCGAGCACAGCTGGATTATTATGCAAAGGCACTGACACAGATGACCGGAAAGCCTGTAAAGGAAAAGATCATCTATTCATTTACCATGAAAAAAGAGATATTTCTATAAAAAAGGACAGGATGAAAGAATTCGGATTCATCCTGCCCTTTTTTTGATGTAACAGAGGGCGCAATCTATATATAAATATTTTCTCAAAGAAAATATAATATATGTTGACAAAATATATTATACGACATATAATATAGCTAGCAAAATAATATTATTTGAATATGTAATATGTTTTGAAAGAGCAGCATAATCTGAGAAAGGAGTGAGCTTATGGTATTCAATGCCGGAGCTGCCCTGTTGGATGCGATTGTACTGGCAGTTGTGTCCCGGGAAGTGGAAGGAACGTATGGATATAAGATTACGCAGGATGTAAGACGGGCGATAGATGTATCTGAATCGACGTTATATCCAGTGCTCAGAAGGCTTCAGAAGGATGAATGTCTGGAAGTGTATGACCGGCAGTTTGACGGTCGGAACCGCAGGTACTATAAAGTTACAGAACGGGGAAGAGCACAGTTGAATTTATATGAGTCAGAGTGGAAAAACTATACAAAGAAGATTAATGAGTTGTTTGAGGGAGGTGCAGATGCATGACTCGCGTAGAATTTATGACAGAACTGGCAGCACTGCTGCAGGATGTACCGGAATATGAACGTGTGGATGCAATGAAATATTATAATGATTATTTTGACGATGCGGGAGAAGAAAATGAACAGGAGGTGATCCGCGAGCTGGAAAGTCCTGCAAAGGTTGCAGCCAATATTAAGGCGGATATAAGCGGACAGGCAGAGAATACTGTGGAGAATCCTGTGGTGGAGTATCCGAAGGGATCAAAAGAGAGCGAAGAGAAAGCGCAGGAAGGATATCAGTATCAATATCAGGAGGCGGAACAGGATCAGAGAACAAGCCGGCCGGATGCAAAGACAAGCAGGGGACTGAAGATTCTTCTGATCATTGCGATCATTCTCGTTGCGGCACCAGTTGCCATACCGCTGCTTTTGGGAATTGTGGCAGTAATATTAGGGTGTCTGGCAGCAGTATTCTGTATCTTTATTGCAATTGTGGTTGCATTTGCCGCAATTACAGTTGCAGGAGTGACACTGATATGTACCGGTATCTTCAGCATGATTCCGACAATCGCAGTAGGGCTTGCTCTGTTTGGAACAGGGCTTATCCTGACGGTAATCGGGGTGATTGGGACGATTGCCGGGTTCAGACTCTGTACGATTGTATTTCCGGGCATCATCAGGGGAATTGTGTGGTTGTGTCGTTTGCCATTTCACAGAAAGGCGGTGGCTTAAGTTATGAAAAAAGGGTGGAAAATATTCTGGATCGTATGCGGTGTTACCGCGGCAGTAGGACTTATATGCTGTATTGTTTCGCTTATGATGGGAGTTACAACAGAGATGATTGAAGAACGGTTTCCGAACGGGATCGGTTGGATCAAAGAAGATGATCACAGGGACAGCGACGACAACGATGGTGCCGGATCCGACACAGAATCAGATATTTTGGCATCTGATTCCGTGCAGAGATACAGCAATATCAGGGAGATTGAAGGCGAATTATTTGCCGGTAATATAGTTGTGACAGTTGTGGATGATACAGAGATTACCGTAGAGACAAAGGGAGTCAGTGAACGGCTTGGATTTTATTCTTATGAGGAAGATGGAACGTTATATCTGGAGACAAAGAAGAATCTGAAGCAGTGGAGTAATATGAATGTAGGGACAATTATTGTCTCTATTCCGCGGGATATGATTTTTGAAGAGGTTTCTCTGGATATAGGAGCAGGAAAGATGGAGCTGGAATCCATCTGTGCCAACAGCTTTTCCGTTGATGCCGAAGCCGGTGAAGTCAATATTCAGTATTTTGATGCCCGCGATGCAGAGATTAGCTGTGGAGCAGGAAGTGTTACAGCATATGGAAGAATATCAGAAGAGATGGATATGGAATGCGGGATCGGTCAGATCAGTCTCACAATGGACGGATGTGAAAATGATTACAATTATGATATAAGCTGTGGAGTCGGAGAGATTGTATGCGGAGACAGACACTATTCGGGAATCGGTCATGATGATTATGTCAATAACGGAGCCGGAAAAGAGATGAGCCTGGAGTGTGGAATCGGACAGATCAAGATTGATTTTCGGGAAATAGAAGAAAGTCATCACGGATTATAAGGTCAGGGTATTCATGTACAGAGAAAAGAGGAGAAAACAATATGGAACAGAAACGATTATATCGATCAAGAGACAACAGGATGATCTGTGGAGTATGTGGAGGATTAGCGGAGTATTTTAATGTGGATCCAACATTAGTCAGACTTGCAACAGTGCTGGTTGCATGCATGGTGGGATCGGGAATTCTCGCATATATCATTGCGGCGATTATTATTCCGGATCAGCCGTTCTGATAAAAGCGAGAAGCGTCAGACTATACAGGAGTCTTTGGAAGATGAGGTAATAAGACCTGGATATCTTCCAAAGGCTCTTTTTGTATATTCTTCAGGAAAAAGGAAATACTTACTTAAAACGAAAGGGGTATCAATATGGCAGCAAATAAAGAAAAGCCCGTCAAACTGGATGAACTGACGCAGGAAGAAAAGATGAAATATGAAATTGCAGATGAACTGGGACTGTTGGATCTGGTCCTTCAGGAAGGATGGAAGTCTCTTTCGTCAAAAGAAACCGGAAGAATCGGAGGGTTGATGACGAAGAGAAGACGGGAAATGCAAAATCATGACAAAAATATTACGAATGTTAATTAGTGTGAATATTTAATCCAAATAGTTGAAAACAGAATATTCATTTGCTATAATCGAAAAACTGGTAATACTATTGGCAGGTGAAGATATGGACAACAGGATTAATATATTGGATATGGAGATAGAAGCCTGTTCTGCAAAGGAAGCTATGAAAAGATCCATGGAATATCTGGTATCCGATCCCGTAAATATTGTGGAATTTGTAACGATAGACAGTCTGATGCGGATGGACGATCTGCCGGAATTAAAGGAGAAAGTTGGAGAATTCGACCTGGTTCTGGCCGGAAATAAGACGATTCTGGAGGCGGCTGATATTTCGGATCGCAAGTACCTTCAGGAGACGGGAAAACAGGTATTTCTTAAAATGTTTATGAGATATCTCCATAAGAATCATAAGAGAGTGTATCTTCTGGTTGAGTCGGAAGAAGAAGGACAATCGGTTTATAATTGTCTGCAGCATTCTTATGGAGGAATGCAGATCATCGGGCTGGCAAAGGTCTCTGCACAGAATCGGGCAGATGATATGCTGGTAAATGCGATTAATGGTGGAGAGGTTGATTGTGTAATTTCAGCACTGTCTTCGCCGCTTCAGGAAGAGTTTATTGTCAGGAACAGACAGCTTCTGGATATCAGAATATGGATGGGAGTGGGAAAGTCGGTTTCGTTTACCGGAGATGTATCTCTTGGACATGGGCCGATCGCTCAATTTTTTTTACGTCATATTCTGAAGCGAGAACTGGAAAAGAGAAAAAGAACAGATTCAATTTCAGGCTGAATCATAAGAAAAAAATAAGAAATTACTTTTCGTCACTATGTACATGCTGAAAAACATGTATTTTCTGTGAAAACATGAGGAAATCAACAAAAA
>NZ_JAFBIZ010000051.1 GCF_021531995.1 Faecalicatena contorta | reverse complement strand
ATATTATACTTGGAGTGAATATTGTAGTACAGGATGGCTTGGTGGAAATTATTCTTATATTAAATATATTAAATGGCCTGGAGCGGAAGCATATTCACCAGATTCAGATCCTAATTCGCCAGAAGCTCTGGGATGGAGATGCTATATTGATTCTCCGCAAAATGGAGCAAGCTATACAAATACTGTTCAAATAAAAGGTTGGGCATTGATGAAAGGCGATATCACAAATATTACTGCATGGGTAAATGGTCATACAATGAATGTCCCAAGAGAAGAAAGAAAAGATGTAGCAGCAGCTTATCCGGGATATCCAACAGGTCAAGAGGGATTTATTGCAACAATCCCGACAGAATATTTAATAGAAGGAGAAAATGAGGTTACCATTGCGGCATATCATAATGGAATAGATTATGGAATTGGAACAGTAAAATTTATTTATACAATGGATGAGAATTCTCCGGAAGCCTTGGAATGGAAATGTGCGATAGAATCACCGCAACAAGGAGAAAGGTTTTCCACTGGAAATGTTCAAATAAAAGGTTGGGCATTGATGAAGGGAGAGATTACTCACATAACTGCGTGGGTAAATGGACATGCATTTAATGTTTCAAGAGAAGAGCGAAAAGATATAGCAGCAATATATCCAGGATATCCCACGGGGCAGGAAGGATTTACTGCAACCGTCCCGCAAGAATATCTTGTAGAAGGAGAAAATGAAATTATCATGGCAGCGTATCATAATGGAATAGATTATGGATTTGGAAGTGTCAAATTTTATTATGATGCAGATCCTAATTCGCCAGAAGCTTTGGAATGGAAATGTGCAATTGAGTCACCACAACCGGGTGATTTTGTTTCTGGAAATGTTCAAATAAAAGGTTGGGCATTGATGAAGGGAGAAATTACTCACGTAACTGCATGGGTAAATGGCCATATAATGAATGTCCCAAGAGAAGAAAGAAAAGATGTAGCAGCAGCTTATCCGGGATATCCAACAGGTCAAGAAGGATTTATTGCAACAATCCCAATGGAGTACCTAATAGAAGGAGAGAATGAAGTTACCGTTGTGGCATATCATAATGGAATAGATTATGGACTTGGAACAGTAAAATTTTCATATGGTACACAAGGACATGTTCATTCATATACTTCCAATATTACAGCGCCTCCTACCTGTACAACAGATGGAGTCAGAACAAATACCTGTGTGATATGTGGAGCTACCAAGACAGAAACGATTAAGGCTACGGGACATGTATATGGAGAATGGACAATCACGAAAGAACCAACAACTGCGGCTCAGGGAACTAAAGAGCGTATTTGTCAGAAGTGCGGTAATAAAGAGACTCGGAGTATTCCAAAGTTAACGAATGGTGGGTGGAAACGGGATTCTCAGGGCTGGTGGTATGAGAATACAGATGGAACGTATCCGGTTAGCTGTTGGAAACAGATAGATGGATGCTGGTATTATTTTAATGTATTCGGCTATCGTGTAACTGGCTGGCAGAATATAAAAAATGTATGGTATTATTTTGATTCCCAGGGAATCATGCAGGCAAGTAAATGGATCGACAATACCTATTATGTAAAAGATAATGGAGCAATGGCAACGGGCTGGCTGAAATTAAGTGAAGGATGGTACTATCTGAGCAGTAGTGGAAAGAAACTGACTGGCTGGCAGAAGTCCGGAAATAAATGGTATTACCTGGATAAACAGACGGGAATTATGCAGATAAGTAAATGGATCGATAATACTTATTATGTAAATCAGGATGGAACCATGGCGATCGGTTGGCTTCAGATTGGAAGTAAATGGTATTACCTGAGCAACAGTGGAGCAAAAGTGACCGGCTGGCAAAAGATTAATAATGTATGGTATTACTTTGATATTTCTACCGGTGTTATGTATGAAAGCAGGTGGCTGCAGAATACATATTATCTGAAGTCAGGTGGAGCGATGGCAACGGGATGGCAGTTGATAGGAAGTAATTATTACTATTTCGATGCAAATGGAAAGAAAGTTACCAATAAATGGGTAGGTAATTATTATCTCAAAGCCGATGGTGTCATGGCGAGAAGCGAATGGGTAGACAATGGCAAGTATTATGTAGATGAAAATGGAAAATGGGTCCCGGGAAAGACGAAATAAAAGATTTAATATTTTATGTTGAATCAATTGCTATATTGGAGGTTAATTATGAAAAATAAGAGAGTAAGTGCATTATTAATTGTTGTAGCCTTGCTGCTGAATAGTATGATGCCGGTATATGCAGCGGATGGACAGGAAAGAGAATTACAAGAAAAAGAAATTGCTATAGAAGAACAGAAAGAAGAGACTGTAAATTCAGGTGAATATGATAACTGGCATTACACTATTTTGGATGATGGTACAATTGCTATTACTGATTATTCGGGCTCAGAAGATAATCTTAAGATTCCATCCATGATTGAAGATAGAATAGTAACTAAAGTAGCTGATTATGCATTGTTTGAGAAGAATATGTGCAGTGTGGAGGTTCCAGCTTGTATAACTTGCATTGGTGTAAGTGCGTTTGAGTATTGCAGCAATTTAACATCGATTGAGGTAGATTCAGATAATCAATATTATTCTTCAAAGGATGGCGTATTGTATAATAAATCCCAGGATAAATTAATATGTTGTCCGGCTGGAAAAACCGGAGAATATGTAATTCCGGATCGTGTGGTGTATATTGAGATGGGAGCATTTTCTGGATGTGAAATATCTAAGATTACCATTGGAAAACAAGTATCCTTGATAGGAAGTGGTGCATTTATTAACTGTTGGAATTTGCATTCGGTTACAATATCTGAGAATGTGAAAGAAATAGGAAATTTTGCTTTTGGGTATCTCGATATTAGAGGTATAGGCAGTAAAGTTGAGAATTTTTCAATCTATGGATATGCAGGTACGGCGGCGGAGACGTATGCAAAAGAGAATGATTTTACATTTATTGTGCTTGAGAAGCCTGGTGAAACAGAGCACACATGGGATGCAGGAAAGGTAACAAAAGAGCCGACCTGTACGGAAACAGGAGAAAGAACATACACCTGTACCGGATGCAGGGAGACTAAAACAGAAGAGATCAAAGCAACAGGACATTCTTATGGAGAGTGGACGATTGTAAAAGAAGCGACAACTTCTGAAGAGGGAAGTAAAGAAAGAGTATGCCAGAAATGTGGCAATAAAGAGACGCAGAGCATTCCGAAATTACCGTGCAGTGAGTGGAAACAGAATTCCAAAGGATGGTGGTATGAGAATCCGGATGGAACTTATCCGACGAGTTGCTGGATGGAAATTGACGGAAGCTGGTATTACTTTAATGCTTCCGGATATCGTGTGACCGGTTGGCAGAAGATTAAAAACACCTGGTACTATTTTGACCCTGCAACCGGAATCATGTATGAAGAGCAGTGGTTGGAACTGGATGGAAAGAGCTATTACCTGAAGAGCGGTGGAGCGATGGCAACGGGCTGGCTGGAACTGGAAGAAGGCTGGTATTACCTGAACAGCAGCGGTGTCAGAGTAACCGACTGGGTAAAATCTGGAAGTAAATGGTACTATCTGGATGAGCAGACAGGAATCATGCAGGCAAATAAGTGGATTGATGATGTCTATTATCTACAGAAAGACGGAGCGATGGCAACGGGCTGGCTGGAACTGGAAGAAGGCTGGTATTATCTGAACAGCAATGGAAAGAAAGTGACGGGCTGGCAGAAAATAAGTAATGTATGGTACTATTTTGATCCTGCAACCGGAATCATGTATGAGAGTGAATGGCTGGACGATACCTATTATCTGAAGAGTAGTGGAGCGATGGCGACGGGCTGGCAGCTGATTGGCGAAGATTATTATTATTTCGATACAAGCGGAAAGAAAGTGACCAGCAAGTGGTTAGGTAATTACTATCTGAAAGCAGACGGAGTTATGGCAAGAAGTGAATGGGTGGATAATGACAGATACTATGTAGATGAGAACGGAAAATGGGTTCCGGGGAAAACGAGATAGATTATTCTGAATAGGAAGTTACAATTTAATATATACTGGAGGTCGATTATGATAAAGAAGAAAAGTAATGCATTTTTACTTATATCAGTATCGATTGTAAATCGTATATTTTCAGTACGTGTGTCAGAAGACTTCGAAGACAATAATGTGGCATTAGTTATTATATGATGAATTAAAGAGCAAGAGATAGAAGAGACGATTTTCTTTTATCTCTTGTTGTGCATGAGAATGAATGAAAAGTGATATATAAGAATAAAGTGTTATTCTGGGAGAGTTAGAGGACAGGTTATGAAGAAAAGATTGATTGCAATTACCTGTATCCTGAGCCTTTGCACAACTAATATTCTTCCTGTGTTGGCAAATGAGAATGATGGCGACACGTTAGTGCAGGAGGATAATCAGGAAGAGGTACGAGAAGAAGTTATAAGTCAAGAGACGGAACAGCAGCAGGAAATAGAGACGGAACAGCAGCAGGAAATAGAACAACAGGATGCTCTGGAGGATATGGGAAATATAGAGTCTCAAAACACTTCTACGGAAGTCTTTGAAAATGAAAGAGTTGAGGTATCAATGGAAAATACAAGTATTCCAGAAAATGCCGGAACTTATAATGGACATTATTATTATGTCTTTCCGAGAAATAATTATACCTGGAGTGAAGCAGAAGAGTATTGTGAATCTCTGGGTGGCTATTTGGCTACAATTGCAAACCAGGGGGAAAATGATTATTTGTATCAGCTTATGACAGATGCCGGATATGCAAGTGCCATGTTTGGTTTGAGTGATCTGGTGGAAACGAATAATTATCAGTGGGTGACAGGTGAACCTGCTATATATACAAACTGGGCAAATGGAGAACCCAATAGTTCCAGTGAACATTATGGAATGTTTTATGAAAAATATACTTCTGGACAGTGGAATGACGGTCGGTTTTCTGCGGATGTTTTTTTGTGTGAGTGGGGAGATCTGGAAACGGAAGCAATTGGAGCTTGCGGTGATGGTGTGAATTGGGTATTTGCAGATGGCAAATTGATAATCAGTGGAGAAGGCACAATCAAGGAAGGTGCATTTAGCGGTAACATGGATATCACAGAAGTTGTGATAGAAGAGGGAATCACAGAAATTAGTTCCAAGGCATTCTGGAATTGTACAAAAATAAAAAGTGTTAAACTTCCGAATACTTTGACAACTCTGACAGGGCTGGCATTTGGGAAGTGTACAGGCTTAACGAGTATAGAGATTCCCAAGACATTAACAACCGTAAAAACCGTATATTATTCATATAATGATCAAGGCCCATTTTATGGGTGTAGCAACTTGGAGAATGTAACATTAGAAGAGGGAATTGAAGTAATACCATATTATCTGTTAGCAGAAAGTGGAATCAAAGTGATACATCTGCCAGACAGTGTAAAAGAAATCGGAGAAAGAGCATTCTGGAATTGTACAGCATTGGAAGAAGTAAAGTTATCAAAAGAATTGATAACTCTGACAGGGCTAGCATTTGGGAAGTGTACAGGTTTAACGAGCATAGAGATTCCCAAGACATTAACAACTGTAAAAACCGTATATTATTCATATAATGATCAAGGCCCATTTTATGATTGCAGTAACCTGAAAAATGTAACAATTGAAGAAGGAGCTGAAACAATACCGCAGTATCTATTTGCAAAAAGTGGAATAGCAGAAATACAGATTCCGGACAGTGTTAAAGAAATCAAGGCTTTTGCTTTTTGGAACTGTACGGAATTAGAAGAAGTCACTATGTCAGAACAATTAACCACATTGACAGGGCTTGTATTTGGAAACTGTACAGGTTTAACAAGTATAAAACTTCCCAAGACGTTGACAACTGTGAATACGAAATATTATGGAAGTGATTACCAAGGTCCATTTTATGGTTGCAGTAACCTGGAAAATGTAACATTAGAAGAGGAAATGGAAATAATACCACAGTACTTATTTAAAGAAAGCGGGATAACAACAATACAGCTTCCGGACAGTATCAAAGAAATCCAGGAGTATGTGTTTGGGAACTGTATAGAATTAGCAGAAATCAGCCTGCCGGCTCATTTGGAAGAAATAGAGGGAAAGGCGTTCTATAATTGTGATAATCTGACAGAGATTACAATACCAAAAAGTGTAATATATGGCGGAGGTTACTGGTTTGAAGAATGCGATAACCTGAGGAAGATCGTATTAGAGGAAGGAACGGAAAAGATACTGGATGATGCTTTTAGGAACTTAAAATCGGATTTTGCAATTCTGATACCAGTGTCTGTCATATCTATCGGAAATCGTTCCTTTGAAGGTTGTGATAATCTGAAAGATGTCTATTATGGAGGAACAGAAGAACAATGGAAACAGATTTCAGTCGGCACTGACAATACATGTCTTGGAAATGCGACTATATATTATGAAGGATATGTGGTCGGAAAGGTGGATCCGCCTGCATCACCGGTTCTTACTGCTGCGCCGTCGGGCCATAAGAGTGTATCCCTGAGCTGGGAGTATAATGGAAGTATGGATTATCTGGTTGGATTCAGATTATATCGTTCTATAGATAATGAAAATTTTCAATTGGTAAAGAATTTATCTGTGAATACATATACATATCAGGATACATTGTCTTTTACGGGTTCATCCCAGACATACTATTATAAGCTGGCTGCGGTTGACGTTTATGATCGTATGACATACAGTGAAGTGACTGAAGTTACTGCAGTGTCATCAGATCAGGAAAATCCGGTTGCGGTCATAGGACCGGATAACATGAAATATGCAGAAGTCAACGAGGAAATTTCATTGACTGCATCGGCATCTACGGATAACGATAAGATTGCTTCTTATCAGTGGGACTTTGGAGATGGATCAAGTGCGGAAGGGAAAGAGGTAAGCCATGTATATACAGTGGCCGGAAATTATACTATTATGCTTTCTGTTACAGATGCCAGCGGAAACATCGGTACAATTTCCAGGCAGATAGAAGTGATCGAAATTACGCAGAATCATAATGTGTATTCAAGGTTGGAATTAAATATATGTGATGCATCCTCTCTTGCATCGATTACCGGAGCGGAGATATCCATCAATAAAGATGATATAACGGATGTCAGAAAAACGGGATCCGACGGGAAGATAAGCTGTATCTTGCCAAATGGAAGATATACTGTAAGTGTATGCGCAGAGGGATATCTTGTACGAACCGTGGCAATTGAAGCGTCTGGCGGAGTTATAGAAAATACAATCGGGTTAACAAAAGGCAGTATCATGAGTGGAAGTCTTACAACAACAGAAATGACCCGGGATGAGATTATTGAGGCTGGTATAGACCCGGATGCAGAGGGTAATGAGCATGTTTATCGGTTCAAAACTACATTATCTTTTGTCGCAGGATTTGAAACGTACGAACTGCCTTATATTGTGATTAAAAACGAGAAAAATGAAATTGTATCAGATGACAGAGGAAGCTTTTTTACAGTTGGAAACCAGGCACAAGGTACAGAATATAAGATTGGAATATTTCCGATTACAGAAAGTTTTGCACTTGTGATCTATGGAGAGGCACACTGGCTGAAGGAGATGTATAAGGTAGAACTGGTTGTTATGAATCATTCAAATACAGATACACTTGAACAGGTTGCAGCAACTTTAAATCTTCCACAGGGACTTTCTCTGGCAGATATGACATCCGGAACTCAGAGTGCGACACAGGAACTTGGAACCATAGGGTATGAAAGTACAAAATCTGCACAATGGTATGTACGGGGAGATGAAGAAGGAGAATATAATATATCAGCAGATGTAAGTGCGGTAACGATGCCTTATGGGGAACAGATTCAACAGAAATACACGACAGATACTCCGATTAAAGTGTATGCCGGCAGTGCACTTCATATGACTATTACGGCAGATGACGCGGTTAAGCGGGGAGAAGATTATACGGTGAAATTCAGGCTGGAAAATGTTTCCGATAAGTCTATATACAATCTGACATTCGGCATCAACAGATCAGAGCAGTATAAAGTAATCAGATATAAAGAAAAAGAAGCATGGCTCCCAATTGACAGTGCGACCTATGGTGATGATTTCAAGAGACAGATTGACGAGTTGGCACCGGGAGGTTATGTGGAATTTGAGCTGAGCATAACGATATGGTTTTTCTCGGCACTTGAACTTATCGAATTCAGTAAGGTGGGGGCTTTCGTTGATGTCGCATATTATCTTACTGATATAGCAGTAGTAGGGCTTGAAGGCAACACAACGACGATTCCATATAGTTTTGAGATTAATCAGACGGAACGAGAGAATCTTCTGGATAAAATCGCCAATGATCTTTTGGAAGAATTATATGGAGATGAACTTCCGGGAGGATCACTGGGAGGAGTTGTCATTGAAGTCATTGGAGAATATGCAGGGCTAAGTCACTGGATGATCAGTGGGGCAAAGACGTTGCTAAAACTGCAGCAGGGAGAAACAGACCACACACTTGTTATCAGTATTGATGATGGGCTGGGAAATGGCAATTCGATCTACAATGACAGAGTCAGTATTACAACGGGAGATGATGTGAAGGCATGGATTGACACGTTGAATGGAACGAAACTAAAGATGGAAGCAGGAGAGGTTTCCATACAGGCAAAAGGTCCGGGAAATACAAAAATTAAAATAGGCGTGGAAAACAGTCTGGGAGAACTTGAGAGAGAATATATACTTGACGTTACCATCGAGGATGTAAAAGTAAAGAGTACTGTAACATTAGAACAGGATGCGGTTTCGGGAGACTTTGTATTAGATGAAAATACATTAAAAGTAGCTTTGGAAGAAAAGCAGGAACAGGAAAAGGAGACGTATATGAAAAATCCTTATCTGTGGTTTGATTCTAACCTTACGATAGATGTCACAGGAAATACGTCTGATTCCAATTATTCCGTACAAATACCGGAGGCATCATTGAACCATATACTTGATCAGACGGCTACTACTCAGATGACACTGGATGGAAAAGTAGCAGAACTGACATTTGACAGAGAGGTGTTAAGTACGCTTGCTCAGACAACAGGTCAGGATCTGAATGTGATTGCAAGAAGATTAAGTGATGAAGAGGCAGAAGAATTAGGAAGTGAAGCCCCAACATATCAGTTCAGCATAACAGCAGGAGATCAGAAGGTTACAGATTTTGAAAAAGGAAAGGTCTATATTAGCCTTCCATATACGTTGCAAGAAGGGGAAAATGCAGATGATATTTATGTTGAACATATAAAAGCAGACGGAAGTATCGAGAAATTAGATGCGCAGTATGACAGTTCTACCGGAACAGTTAACGTGGTCAGCAACGGATTTTCTTATTTTCGAATTATATCGCCAAGTAAGAATACGGAATTCCAGATACACCCGGAACAGGCAGGAACCTGGAAAAAAGACAGTACAGGATGGTGGTATGCATTTGAAGGATCCGGATATGCAAAAGATGGAATCTGGATGATTGATGGAAAAGAATATGCTTTTAATTCAAAAGGATATATGGTTACGGGATGGTATCAATATCAGAATCACTGGTTTTATTTTACTTCCAGCGGAGCGATGAAAAAAGGCTGGCTGAAATCCGGCGGCAAATGGTATTACCTTGCTTCAGATACAGGAGTTATGTACGAAAATGAGTGGTTGGAGAATACCTACTATCTGAAATCCGGCGGAGCAATGGCGACGGGCTGGCAAAAAATCGATGGCAAATGGTATTACTTCCAGAGCAGCGGAGCAAAAGCAACGGGCTGGATGAAGTCCGGAAGTTCCTGGTATTACTTTGATCCGACAACCGGAATCATGTATGAGAGCGAATGGCTGGATGATACCTATTACCTGAAGAACAGCGGAGCGATGGCAACGGGCTGGCAGCTGATTGGCGAGGATTATTATTACTTTGATACAAGTGGAAAGAAAGTGACCGGCAAGTGGGTAGGTAATTACTATCTGAAAGCAGACGGAGTCATGGCAAGAAGTGAATGGGTGGATAATGACAGATACTATGTAGATGAGAACGGAAAATGGGTTCCGGGGAAAAAAAGGTAAAGCCTACAACGGCTTTACCTTTTTCTGATAGATGCGTCTTAATAATACAGTCGACAGTGTCAAGGATGCGATCTCTGCAATCGGGATCGCCCACCATACGGCGTGTAATCCGAACACTTTTGCAAATATGTATGCAGCCGGCAGGATGATCATCAACTGTCTTGCGGCAGAGACAATCAGGCTGTAGACTCCGTTGCCCAGGGCCTGGAAGATAGAACCGGCTACGATACAGTATCCTGCGAACAGGAAGCTTAAGCTGATGATCCTGAGTGCAGGCACACCGATCGCAAGCATGGTATCGGATGCATCAAAGAGATTCCGGAGCAGGAATTCCGGGAAGATCTGGAAGATGATCAGTCCGATCAGCATGATGGAGATGGCAGTCAGAATGCTGATCTTTGCGGTTTGAATGATTCGTTTTTTGTTCCTTGCACCGTAGTTGTAGGCAATGATTGGGATCATTCCATTATTTAGTCCGAACACCGGCATAAAGATGAAGCTCTGAAGCTTGAAGTATACACCGAATACGGCAGCTGCAGTGGAAGAGAACATCAAAAGGATCTTGTTCATTCCAAAGGTCATGACAGAGCCGATGGACTGCATGATGATGGAAGGAATACCGACTTCATAGATGACTTTAATGATTCTGGAATCCGGACGAAATCCTTTTAAGTTGATGTTGATCTCTTTGTTCTTTCTTAAATTAAAGAAAAGGGACATGGTTACTGCGATCATCTGACCGAAGATGGTTGCGATGGCGGCCCCGGCAACTTCCAGTCTTGGAAACCCGTACAGCCCGAAGATCAGAATAGGATCCAGTATAATGTTGATGATGGCGCCGGTTCCCTGCGTGATCATGCTGTAGATGGTCTTTCCGGTGGACTGAAGCAGTCGCTCAAAGGTAACCTGAAGAAAGATTCCGCAGGAAAAAAGAGTGATGATCTGCATATATTGTGTTCCATATGTAACGATCGTTGTATTGTCTGTCTGCATGGCAAAGAAAAAGTGTGAGCCGACGGTGCCAAGCAGTGCACATAAGATGCAGCTGACAATGGCAAGAAAGATGCCGTTTCGGGCAGCTTTGTTAGCGCCTTCAAAGTTCTTTTCTCCCAGATTACGCGATAGCAGCGCATTGATACCGACACCGGTACCTGCGGCAACGGCGATCATCAGATTCTGGACCGGAAAGGCCAGTGAGACGGCGGTCAGAGCATCTTCGCTTAATTTTGCAACGAACATACTGTCTACGATATTATAAAGGGCCTGTACCAGCATGGAGATCATCATGGGCAGTGACATAGAGATCAGAAGCTTTGGAACAGGCATCGTTCCCATCTTGTTTTCTTTGGGGTGTGTTTCGGTCATAATTGATTCCTCCTGAATTATTTGTCCTGAACAACACGAGGTATTATAGCATTATAGCATATATAATGCAATGTGTTCATAAGCATTTGAATGACTTCATAATATATAAGGTAGCCGGAATTGCCGCCGGGAGATCCGGGTATCAAGGATCAGCAGTATGCAGGAGGGAAAAAGGAGTTCATGAAGTGCAGAATCGATGGTGGAATTGGGATATTATGTATGGTATGTATCGCAGGCGGCTTGTTCTGCCTGTCTCAGATATGGGAGATATTACTGAGCCCCGAGTATATGGAAGGGAGTGCAGATGGACGTACACAGGAAGAGACAATCGGAGAGGCTGTTCAATATGTAGCTTCCTCCGTGGTCGAAGAGGCACCGCAGATTGCGATTACATTTGATGACGGGCCAAGTGCGGAATGCACGGGAAGGCTTCTGGATGGACTGAAAGAAAGAGGAGTCAAAGCTACATTTTTCCTGATCGGAGAGAATGCAGAGATGTATCCGGATCTGGTAAAGAGAGAGTATGAAGAAGGGCATCTGATTGGCAATCACACCTATCATCATGTAGAGATTACGAAAGTATCGGATGAGGAGGCAAGAGAGGAGATAGAACTGACAGACCAGGTCATCAGTTCTATCACAGGGGAGCATGTGGAGTATATGCGGCCACCGTTTGGATTGTGGCAGAGGGATCTGGAACTGGAGATCGAGGTCATGCCGGTTATGTGGACGATTGATCCGTTGGACTGGACGACAGAGAACGTCGATGAAATTGTAAATAAAGTAGTGACGGAAGCAGAGGAAAATGATATTATCTTAATGCACGATTGTTATGAATCGAGCGTAGATGCGGCACTTCGCATTGTAGATCTGCTGCAGAAAAAAGGATTTGAATTTGTAACGGTAGATCAGCTGATATTAGAGTAGATGATATAGATGAAAGGCAAAAATATGGTAAATGAATTTTCAAGAACGGAGCTGTTGATCGGAGCGGAAGGGATTCATCGGCTGAGAAAAAGTACGGTGATGGTACTGGGAGTCGGCGGAGTCGGCTCCCATTGTATTGAGGCTCTTGCACGAAGCGGGGTGGGACGGCTGATTCTGGTGGATAATGATACGGTTTCTCTGACAAATATTAACCGGCAGTCTATTGCGTATCACAGTACGGTCGGGCAGTATAAGACGCAGGTAATGAAAGCAAGAATCCAGGATATCTGTCCGCAGACAGAAGTAGTGACGCATGAGACATTTGTGCTTCCGGAGAATATGGAAGAGATCTTCACGGAACAGCCGGATTATATCGTGGATGCGATTGACACTGTAACCGCTAAGCTTGCACTGGCGGAACGAGCCAAAGCAGATGAGATCCCGATCATAGCCTGTATGGGAACGGGGAATAAGCTGCACGCAGAGATGTTTGAGATCACAGACATCAGCAAGACTTCGGTATGTCCGCTGTGTAAGGTGATTCGAAAAGAATTGAAGACAAGGGGAATCTATCATTTGAAGGTATTGTATTCGAAAGAAAAGCCGGTGGATACTTCGGGAAGGAACAGTGGAGAAGAGAAGGGACAGAGGCGTTCAGTTCCGGGAAGTGTGTCTTTTGTTCCTCCGGTTGCAGGACTTCTGATTGCGGGAGAAGTCATCCGGGACATCTGTGAGTGTTAGAAGGGACGAGGGAAAGAAGATGGATTTATTTGATTATATGAGAGAGAAGAATATGGAAAAGGAAGCGCCGCTGGCATCAAGACTTCGTCCAACGACTCTGGATGAAGTGGTAGGGCAGCAGCATATCATTGGAAAGGACAAGCTTCTGTATCGCGCGATCAAGGCTGATAAGTTAAGCTCGGTCATCTTTTATGGTCCACCGGGAACCGGAAAGACAACACTCGCAAAAGTGATCGCGCATACTACCAGTGCAGAGTTCACCCAGATCAATGCAACGGTTGCGGGAAAAAAGGACATGGAAGAGGTGGTCAGTAAGGCAAAAGAACTACAGGGAATGTATCATAAGAAGACAATTCTGTTTGTGGATGAGATTCACAGATTTAATAAAAGTCAGCAGGATTATCTTTTGCCCTTTGTAGAGGATGGAACGATCATTCTGATCGGAGCAACTACGGAGAATCCCTACTTCGAAGTAAACGGTGCTTTGATCTCACGCTCCAGTATCTTTGAACTGCATCCACTGGAAAAAGAAGATATAAAGACGCTTTTACACCGGGCGGTGTATGATGTAGAAAAAGGAATGGGAAGCTATCAGGCAGTGATCGAGGACGATGCGATGGAGTTTCTGGCGGACATCTCGGGTGGAGATGCCAGAAATGCATTGAACGCGGTCGAGCTTGGAATTCTTACGACACCAAGAAGTGAAGACGGAAAGATTCATCTGACACTGGAAGTGGCTTCCGAGTGTATTCAGAAGCGGGTAGTCCGTTATGATAAGACAGGAGACAATCATTACGATACCATCTCAGCATTTATCAAAAGTATGCGTGGATCAGATCCGGATGCAGCGGTGTATTATCTTGCAAAAATGCTGTATGCAGGAGAAGATATCAAGTTTATCGCCAGGAGGATCATGATCTGTGCTTCGGAAGATGTGGGAAATGCAGATCCTATGGCACTTACGGTAGCGGTATCTGCGGCACAGGCAGTGGAACGGATCGGTATGCCGGAAGCACAGATCATTCTTTCACAGGCTGTATTGTACGTAGCGACAGCTCCGAAGAGTAATTCTGCAACCAATGCGATCTTTGGAGCGATGGAATGTGTCAGGCAGAAGAAGACGACTGTTCCGGTACATCTTCAGGACGCACATTATAAGGGGTCTAAGAATCTGGGACATGGAGTGGGATATCAGTATGCACACGATTATCCGAACCATTATGTGAAGCAGCAGTACCTTCCGGACGAAATTCAGGATGAGGTTTTTTATGAGCCAAGTGAGAATGGGCATGAGAAGAATATCCGGGAGTGGATGGAATATCTGAAGAGAAAAGCGTAGATCAGGCAGAAAGGATTTGCTGTAATAAAATGAAAGACTTTTCTTGTGTTTTCTTATTATAAAAGGTATAATCGTTACAGAGCAATTATGGGGAATGCTGAACGTAATATAATGCGAAGCAGGAACAGTTTAAGGAGGAAACAAAATGAAGATTTATGACACAGTTAAAAAAGAAGAAGTAGAGATAGCAGGAACAGATGGCCTGATTCAGATTATGAAGGACGGACGTCAGGTGGATCTGTATCTGAAAGAAAAGAAAACCGATGAAGACGGATATCTTACATGGGATGTTGAGCACTGGTCAACCGTAGATAGTAAGAGATTCATCCGCTGCTATTCCTTGGAGGGAAGAGTACTTAGTGAATCTACAGGACATAATATCTATGATCTCAGAAACGATTTCAAACCGGAAGAGGCTGAAAAGATTGAACTGAGCTAATCAGAAAGAAGATATACATAAGGGATTGTCGCAGGGCAATCTCTTATTTTTTTGTGTACACCGGGCGGTGTACATTTCTGGTACACTGGCTTCCCATTATATGTACTTGCCAAGGGGTTCATAATGGCAGTGGCAGAGATAGATACCATCATAGATGTGATATTCGACGCCCTGATGGTATATTTTTGCGTCCTTTTCAATCAAAAATATGATATTGGATATTCTGATGGTAATTGAAATCGACCGAACATGGAAAGGAAAGGAGCATAGACCGTATCACTGACAATTCCTTGTTTTCTGCTCCCATTTTAGGTATAAAATTGTTTTGTAAAAAAAGTATAAACAGTGTTGACAAACGTAAAATGGAGTGCTATCTTAATATTCGAAAGATGTTAGCACTCAAAAATAAAGAGTGCTAACAGGAAAACCGAAAGGAGGAGGAACAGATGATATTGACAGGTGAGCTCAGTGACCGGAAGCTGAAGATTCTACACGCGATCATTCAGAATTATCTGGAGACAGGAGAACCGGTCGGATCCAGAACCATTTCCAAATATACGGATCTGAATCTCAGTTCTGCTACGATTCGTAATGAGATGGCGGATCTGGAAGAGATGGGATATATCATTCAGCCTCATACGTCAGCAGGACGTATCCCTTCGGACAAAGGCTACAGACTCTATGTAGATATGCTGATGGAAGAAAAAGAGCATGAATTGAATGAGATGCAGGAGCAGATGCTGGAAAAGGCAGATAAGATGGAACAGCTTCTGAAGCAGGCGGCAAAGGTGCTTGCCAGCAGTACCAATTACGCGACGATGGTTTCCACACCAAGGAACAGCGCTAATCGGATCAAGTTTATTCAGCTGTCCATGGTAGATGATGAGCAGATCATCGCGGTCATTGTTCTCGGCGGTAATGTGATCAAGAATAAGATCATTGATATCGAGGAGCCGATCAGCAACGAGAATCTGTTAAAGCTGAATATGCTTTTGAATACTACGCTGAATGGCATGGCTATCGAGGAGATCAATCTGGGATTGATTGCAAGGCTGAAGGAACAGGCCGGTATACACAGTCAGGTGATCGGCAATGTACTGGATGCAGTTGCAGATGCGATTCAGATTGATGAAGAGATGCAGATCTATACCAGCGGAGCAACGAACATCTTCAAATATCCGGAATTGAGTGACAAGCAGAGCGCACAGGAAATTATCAGTGCATTTGAGGAAAAGCAGCAGCTGACGGAGCTGGTGACCAGGACGCTGTCGCAGGATGAAAACACCGGAATTCAGGTATATATCGGAGATGAGACGCCGGTACAAAACATGAAAGACTGCAGTGTAGTTACCGCGACTTATGAATTGGGAGACGGTATGAAGGGAACGATAGGTATTATCGGACCGAAGCGAATGGATTATGAACATGTGTTAAAGTCTATGAAGCGTCTGCAGAATGAACTGGATCAGATGTTTCATAAAAATGAATAGAAAGGTGGAATAACCCTTGGAAAATAATCAGGAAAAAAGCCAGGAAGATATGGTAAAGGAAGCTGTGGAGGAAGCCAAAAAAGCAGCAGGCCAGCAGGAAGAAGCGAAAGAAGAAACTGAGACACAGGAAACTGAAGTTGAAGCTGAGGCTGACAGCGAAGAAGAAGCGACAGGCGAGGAAGAAGAAACTACGGCAGAAGACGGAGAAGAAGGTTCCGAAGAAGCGAAAGAAACCGGAAAATCCGGAAAAAAGTTATTTGGCAAAAAGAAAAAAGATAAAAAGGACGAGAAGATAGAAGAGCTGACAGACAGGCTCGCTCGTTCCATGGCAGAGTTTGATAACTTCCGCAAGCGTACGGAAAAGGAAAAGTCTCAGATGTACGAAGTAGGCGCGAAAGATATCATAGAAAAGATTCTTCCGGTGATTGACAACTTCGAAAGAGGATTGGGTGCAGTCAAAGAGGAAGAAAAAGAAGATCCATTTGTTCAGGGGATGGAGAAGATCTACAAACAGCTGATCACCACCCTGGAAGGAATCGAGGTGAAGCCTATCGAAGCGGTAGGACAGCCGTTTGACCCGAATTTCCATAATGCAGTTATGCATGTGGAGGATGAGAACCTGGGCGAGAACATCGTCGCTGAAGAGTTCCAGAAGGGTTATATGTACCGTGATTCCGTTGTGAGACACAGTATGGTAAAAGTAGCAAATTAACCAAAAGCAGCTTAATAATTATAAGCAAGTGGCAAGAATAAATCAAATCAGGAGGATATTTATCATGGGAAAAATTATTGGTATTGACTTAGGAACGACAAACAGTTGTGTAGCAGTTATGGAAGGTGGACAGCCGACCGTTATTGCCAATACAGAAGGCGCAAGAACAACTCCATCCGTTGTGGCATTTACAAAGACAGGAGAGCGTCTTGTAGGTGAACCTGCAAAACGTCAGGCAGTTACAAATGCAGAGAGAACAATCTCTTCTATCAAGAGAGAGATGGGTTCTGATTACAGAGTAACAATTGATGACAAGAAGTATTCTCCACAGGAGATTTCTGCAATGATCCTTCAGAAACTGAAAGCAGATGCAGAAGGATATCTGGGAGAAAAAGTAACAGAGGCTGTTATTACAGTTCCGGCGTACTTTAACGATGCTCAGCGTCAGGCAACCAAGGACGCAGGTAAGATTGCAGGTCTTGATGTAAAACGTATCATCAACGAGCCTACAGCTGCAGCTCTTGCGTATGGTCTTGACAATGAGAAAGAACAGAAGATCATGGTATACGATTTAGGTGGCGGTACTTTCGATGTATCCGTTATTGAGATTGGTGACGGCGTTATCGAAGTATTGTCTACTGCAGGTAACAACAGACTTGGTGGAGATGATTTCGACCAGAAGATCACAGACTACATGATCGCTGAATTCAAGAAACAGGAAGGTGTTGACTTATCTACAGATAAGATGGCACTTCAGAGATTAAAAGAAGCAGCAGAGAAAGCTAAGAAAGAGCTGTCTTCTGCAACAACAACCAACATCAACCTGCCGTTCATCACAGCTACGGCAGAAGGTCCGAAGCACTTTGATATGAACCTTACAAGAGCGAAATTCGATGAACTGACACATGATCTTGTAATGAAGACATCTGAGCCGGTACAGAGAGCTCTGTCTGATGCAGGTATCTCAGCTTCTGAACTTGGCCAGGTACTTCTGGTTGGTGGTTCAACACGTATTCCGGCTGTACAGGAAGAAGTAAAACGTCTGACTGGTAAAGAGCCAAGCAAATCTCTGAACCCGGATGAGTGTGTTGCACTTGGTGCATCTGTTCAGGGTGGTAAGCTTGCCGGCGATACAGGCGCAGGCGATATCCTTCTTCTGGATGTTACTCCGCTGTCACTGTCTATTGAGACAATGGGTGGTGTTGCAACAAGACTGATTGAAAGAAATACAACAATCCCGACAAAGAAGAGCCAGATCTTCTCTACAGCAGCTGACAATCAGACAGCTGTAGACATCAATGTTGTACAGGGTGAGAGACAGTTCGCAAGAGATAACAAGTCTCTGGGACAGTTCAGACTGGACGGAATCGCACCGGCTCCACGTGGAATCCCACAGATCGAAGTGACATTTGATATCGATGCAAATGGTATCGTAAATGTATCTGCAAAAGATCTTGGAACCGGAAAAGAGCAGCACATCACGATCACTGCAGGATCCAATATGTCTGATGACGAGATTGATAAGGCTGTAAAAGAAGCTGCAGCATTTGAGGCTCAGGATAAGAAACGTAAAGAAGGAATCGATGCAAAGAACGAAGCAGATGCTATGGTATTCCAGACAGAAAAGGCTCTGCAGGAAGTAGGAGATAAGCTTGACGGCGCTGATAAGGCCGCTGTAGAAGCTGATTGCAAAGCATTAAAAGAATTACTTGAAAAAGTAAATATGGATAACATGTCAGATTCTGAGATTGCCGAGATCAAGGCCGGAAAAGAAAAATTGACAGAAAGTGCACAGAAGCTGTTCACAAAGATGTATGAGCAGGCTGGTGCAGCATATCAGGCTGGACCGGACGCAGGAGCAGGATCCAATGCAGGAGCAGGTCCGGCACCGGAAGGATTCCAGGGAGATGATGTTGTAGACGGAGATTTTAAAGAGGTCTAAAACACTAAGATGAGTCGGACTTCAGATTAGTGTGGAGGATGTTCCGCGGGACCAAGGGGAGGTTGCCGATCCTGGTCGCGCGGAACTTCCGTGTATAAGACTTTCTTTTGAAAGAGAGGAACAACGATGGCAGAATCAAAAAGAGATTACTATGAAGTGCTTGGTGTCAGCAGAGATGCTGATGAAGCGACATTGAAAAAAGCATACCGTCAGGTGGCGAAAAAGTACCATCCGGATATGAATCCGGGCGATGCGGAAGCAGAGCGGAAGTTCAAAGAGGCTTCGGAAGCTTATGCGATCTTAAGTGATCCGGATAAACGTCGTCAGTATGACCAGTATGGTCATGCGGCATTTGAAGGCGGAGCAGGCGGAGCCGGAGGATTTGGCGGCTTTGATTTTAACGGCGCTGACTTCAGTGATATTTTTGGAGATATCTTTGGCGATCTTTTTGGCGGCGGAAGGAGAAGCGGCCGTGCAAGTCAGGGACCTATGAAAGGAATGAATATCCGTAAGAGTGTCAGAATTACATTTGAAGAAGCGGTATTCGGATGTGAAAAGGAACTGGATGTTGTATTAAAGGATGAATGTCCGAAGTGTCACGGAACCGGTGCAAAACCGGGAACTTCACCGGAGACATGCCCAAAATGCGGCGGAAAAGGCCAGGTTGTATATACGCAGCAGTCTTTCTTCGGAACGGTGCAGAACGTGCAGACCTGTCCGGACTGTCATGGAAGTGGTAAGATCGTCCGTGATAAGTGTCCGGATTGTGGAGGAACCGGATATGTGGCCAATAAAAAGAAGATCTCTGTATCTATTCCAGCAGGTATTGACAATGGTCAGAGCGTACGCATTCGTGAAAAAGGGGAACCAGGTGTCAATGGAGGACCGAGAGGAGATCTGCTGGTAGAAGTGAGTGTCTCCAGACATCCGATCTTCCAGCGTCAGGATATGCATATCTTTTCTACTGTACCGATTACATTTGCACAGGCAGCTCTTGGTGCGGATATCCGAATCAAGACTGTAGACGGAGAAGTGATCTATACTGTGAAGCCTGGGACGAAGACAGATACCAAAGTACGTTTAAAAGGAAAGGGTGTTCCTTCTGTAAGAAATTCTCAGATTCGTGGGGATCATTATGTAACATTTGTGATCCAGACACCGGAGCACTTAAGTCACGAAGCGAAAGAAGCACTTCGCAGATTTGACGAATTATGCGGCAATTCTCTGGGAGAAACCGAGGGCGATTCCAAAGGTGGAAAAAAGAAAAAAGGATTTATGGATAAGGTAAAAGAGGCCTTTGATGATTAATTCATCAGAGGCCTTTCTCTGTTGTTGATATTTTTATAGAAATTCTCAATAAATATTTAC
>NZ_JAFBIZ010000050.1 GCF_021531995.1 Faecalicatena contorta | reverse complement strand
GTTTGATACAATACAGAATGATAATGTAAAAAAAGCGGTAAATCGTACAACATTTTAAAGATAAGGAGCAGATAATTATGTGTGGAATTGTAGGATACATTGGAAACCAGCAGGCGGCACCAATTCTCTTGGATGGATTGTCCAAGTTGGAGTACAGAGGATATGACTCCGCAGGAATTGCTGTATACAATGGCAAACAGATAGATATGGTGAAGTCAAAAGGCAGACTGAAGGTATTAAGTGAAATGACACATGATGGGGAGACCCTTCCGGGAACTTTGGGAATCGGGCATACCAGATGGGCAACACATGGTTCTCCTTCAGACGTGAATGCACATCCGCATTTTAATAAGGACAAAAGTATTGTTGTTGTACATAATGGAATTATTGAAAATTATCTGAAGCTTAAGAAGATGCTGGTTGCACATGGATATGAGTTTGTATCAGACACAGATACAGAAGTCATTGTTCATCTCCTGGATTATTATTACAATGGCAATCCGCTTCAGGCAGTCACCAAGATTATGCATCGTATGGAAGGCTCTTATGCACTTGGGATTATATTTCAGGATCATCCGGATGAGCTGTATGCGGTAAGAAAAGACAGCCCGCTCATCGTTGGACGAACCAAAGGTGGAAGTATTCTGGCATCTGACGTTCCGGCGGTACTGAAGTATACGAGAGACGTTGTCTTTATCGACAACGGAGAGATTGTTCGCATGACAGAGAATTCCATGGAATTTTTTAATGTGGATGAAGAGCCGATTGAAAAAGAGATGTCCAGAATTGAATGGGATGTCAACGCGGCTGAAAAAGGCGGATATGAGCATTTTATGCTGAAAGAGATGTATGAGCAGCCGAAATCAATCACAGATACGTTCTCGCCGAGAGTGAAAGAAGGAAAGATCGTGATTGATGAACTGGGAATGACGGATGAGGAGATTCAGAAGATCCAGAAGATCATGGTAGTTGCCTGTGGATCGGCTTCTCATGTAGGGTACACCAGCAAGTATGTGTTTGAAGAGATGGCGAGAATTCCGGTAGAAGTGGACATTGCGTCAGAATTCCGTTACCGGGAACCAATCCTGGATGAAAACACATTGGTGATCGTGATCAGTCAGTCCGGTGAGACGGCAGATACGCTTGCAGCGCTCCGTGAGTCTAAAAAAAGAGGAGCAAGAGTGCTTGGCGTGGTGAATGTAGTCGGAAGTTCTATCGCAAGAGAAGCCGATAATGTGATGTATACGTGGGCAGGACCGGAGATTGCAGTGGCAACAACCAAGGCTTATTCTGCTCAGCTTGTTGCAATGTATCTTCTTGCTATGAAGTTTGCACATGTCAGAGGTCAGATCAATGACGCGGAGCTTGCGGATATGCTGGAGGATCTGAAAGCACTTCCGGCCCAGGTTGAGATGCTTCTGAACAACAAAGGCAATATACAGAAGTTTGCGACCCGTTACCTGGCTGCAAAAGATGTATTCTTTATCGGACGGGGGATTGATCATGCAATTTCGATGGAAGGATCTCTGAAGCTGAAAGAGATATCCTATATCCATTCTGAAGCTTATGCTGCCGGAGAACTGAAACATGGAACGATCTCTTTGATCGAAGAAGGAACATTGGTTGCTGCAGTATTGACACAGAAAAGTCTGTATAAGAAGATGATCAGTAATATGGAAGAAGTGCGTACGAGGGGTGCATTTGTTATGGCAGTAACAACGGAAGGCAATACAGATGTGGAGCGTGCCTCAGATTATGCAATCTACATTCCGGAGACCAATAAGTATTTTACAAATTCACTGGCAATCATTCCGCTGCAGCTGTTTGCATACTATATAGCAGTGGGACGCGGGTGTGATGTGGATAAGCCGAGAAATCTTGCAAAATCAGTTACAGTTGAATAGAAAAATAAAAAAGAGTGTTGCAATTTTTTTGTAACACTCCTTTTTATATGATTTATGGCGCATACAGATTGGAAAGCGGGAGAAACGTATAGCCCATATCTTCCCATTTTCCAAGCAGTTCATCCAGAATCTCTGCGTTTGTGCGGGAAGTATTATGAAGTAATACGATGGCACCGGGATGAATTCGGCTCAGAAGCTTTTCGAAGGCTTCTTCCTTTGTCGGCTGTGCATCGTCATACCAGTCTACATATGCAAGACTCCAGAAAAATGTCCGGTATCCGAGATTGTCAGCCATTTCCAGATTGTCTTCACTGTATTTTCCCTGGGGAGGTCTGTAATACTTTGGCATGGATTCTCCGGTCACTTTTTGATAAAGTTCTTCTACAGAAGTTAATTCTTTTTGAAAATCCTCCTCTGAGGAGATCTGTGTCATGTCGGGATGATGATAGGTATGGTTGCCTACGGTATGTCCTTCCCTGACCATTCTTCTGATCAGATCCGGTTCGGATTCCAGAAAATTGCCGACTACAAAGAAAGTGGCAGGGGCGTTGTGTTTTTTGAGAGCATCCAGGATGGCTTCTGTGTTTCCGTTTTCATATCCACAGTCAAAAGTCAGGTAGATCACCTTATTGTTCGTGTTTTCTGCATAATATGCATGGTGTTTTTCCAGATCCTCCATGGTTGCATTGGCAACGGGCGTCTGCCCCTCTTCCTGAAAACTCAGCCCCCAGTTTTCGGTTTCCGACAGGATGGATGTAGAAGCATAAGAAGTAGTCGGTGTGGCAGAAGCTGATTCAGAAGAAGATAAGGGAAAAAGACAGGCGGCAAATCTTCCTCCCAGAAAACAGAATATGTATAGAAAGAGGAGCAGTATGCATTTGGATAAGTTCTTTTTTGAAAGCATAGACCACCGGGGAAAATGATTTTTATTATTATATGAAACCGGAGGATAGAATAGTACCGAAGACTTGCAACACAGTTCACATCCGTCACTTCTTGAAATATCCGGTCAGGCATAGTAGAATGAAAAAAGATTATTTCTGGAACGGGAAAGGATAATGGGATGAAGAAAAAAACGGATGTGCTTGGATGGATTGTAGCGGAATGTATGCTTATAAACATATTTCTATTCTGTATGATGTTTCGTGCTCCCAAAAAACGGTGGGAGCAGGATCATTATGATTGTGCTGTTGTATGTGGTTATTGTGCAGAGGAAGATGGGAAACCGTCTGCTATGATGAAAAGTCGTGTGGATAAAGCTGTTGAGCTGTGGAAAGAAAAAAAAGTCAGATATCTGATCCTGTCAGGAGGTGCCGTGCATAACCAGTATGTGGAAGCAGAAGTGATGAAAAAGTATGCAGTTGGGCAAGGCGTATCGGAGACTTGTATTTTTGAGGAAAAGCATGCTGTCAGCACGTATCATAACCTTCAATATGCTGCGCGGATTATGAAAAACTCTGGATGGAAAGACTGTGTAGTTGTAACGAATGGGTGGCATCTTCGAAAAGCAGATCATTATGCGAGAAGAGCGGGGCTTTCGTATGTGATGGCAGCGGCAGACAATCCGCCGGGAATGGGACATATGCGAAACATATGGCTGAATCTTCAGACAAACTGTCATATGTACCTGAATATGTGGAAAGGATATTATTAATAAAGGACAGATAGAACATGCGGGAAGACAGAATATGGAATAAACAGGAAGAACTGATCTGTCCGGAGATTCATTATCGGGCAATCGGAAATGGAATTATGATTACCGGGTGTTATGGAACGGACGGCCAGATCGTTCTGCCGGATAACATCGAAGGAAAACCGGTCACAGCACTGGATTCTTATACATTTGCCATGGATCATGAGGATGAAGGGGATGAAATCTGGCTGGGAAAAAGTGCGGATTATTCACAGGAACGGCACCGTATCTGCGGGTCGGAACTGACAGAAGTATGGCTTCCGCTTCAGATTGCGGAGATCGGGAGATATGCGTTTTATCGATGCAGGCATCTTACAAGATTAAAGCTTGCAGACAGTCTTATGGATATGGGAGGAGGAGCGCTTACAGGCTGCCATATATCGGATGTGGAGATTCACTTTCTGCATGGGAAAAAAAGCTGCCTGAAATCGATTGTAGATGAGATGCGATATCAGATCCGGGCAATTCTTCTATATTATGAAGAAGGGGAAGAGGCAAGAATCCTGTTTCCGGAACATTATGAAGAAGCGGTGGAAAATACACCTGCGAGAATTCTGGTAACACATCATCATGGTGCCGGTGGATATTATCGCCAGTGCTTTTATAATCGGGAACTGGATTATAAAAAATACGATGAGATGCTATTTCATACGATAGCGGAGGAGGAGGTCCGGACAACAGCAGAACTGGTTCTGAGTCGTCTGATGTATCCATATGATCTTGGGGAAAAGGAAAAAAAGGCTTATCAACTGTGGCTGAGAGAGCATACAGAAGAGGCGGGAAGGTATCTGGTCACAAAAGAAGCATATGAAGGGCTTGCGTATCTTGGGAAAGAAGGATACTGGAACGAGAATGCAATGGATGGTGCTATCGAAGCAGCATCTGGTGAGAGAAAAACAGAGATCCTCAGCTATCTTATGGATGAGAAATATAAACGTTTTCCAAAGGAGAAAAAGAGATTTGAATTATAACAGGACAACCGAAGAAAAACTGGAAGAAGTTAGCCGAAAGATACTTGCAGTATCCAGAAATGAACTCTATATGAAGATGCGCTTTCTGGATGTGGCACTGAGCAGTCTTGTATTTGTAATGGATATCGGGGCAGACGGACTTGGGACGGACGGGCTGTATCTGTATTATAATCCACAGTATCTGGGCGGTCTGTACCGGGATAGCAGAACAGAAGTAAACAGACGCTATCTGCATCTTGTTCTGCATGGAATCTTCCGGCATATGATCCGGAGAAACGGGCGTATGGAACGTTTGTATGATCTTTCCTGTGATATTGTGACAGAATCCATGATTGACAGCATGCAGCACAGATGCCTGCTGAAAAGTCGTTCTCTGCTGCGCAGAGAAACGTATCGAAAGCTTGTAAAAGAGAGAAAGGTACTGACTGCGGAAAAAGTATATGGTTCTCTCAGAGAATGGAAGATGAATGAGCAGGAACTGAGAAGGCTGGAACAGGAATTCCGGATGGATGATCACAGCTACTGGCCAAAAGATGATGAACAGAAAAAACAGAGTCAGATCGAGAATCAATGGCAAAGTATCAGTGAGCAGATGGAAACGGATATGGAGACATTCTCACAGGAAGCTTCGTCTGCATCCGGTGATCTAGCCGCTTGGGTCAGGGTGGAGAACAGAGAGAGATATGATTATCGTCAGTTTTTGAGAAAATTTGCAGTTTTAAAAGAAGAGGTGGCAGTGGATCCGGATGCATTTGATTATGTGTTTTACAGCTACGGACTGTCTCTGTATGGCAATATGCCACTGATCGAGCCGCAGGAATGGAAGGAAGTTCAGAAAGTGGAAGAATTTGTCATTGTGATCGATACCTCCATGTCCTGTTCCGGAGAACTGGTGAAGAAGTTTCTGGAGGAAACGTATGGTGTGTTGAGTGAACATGACAGCTTTTTTCATAAAGTGAATATTCACGTCATCCAGTGTGATGATCAGGTTCATACTGATCAGAAGATTACCTGCAAGGAAGAACTTGAGAAGTACATGGAGCATCTGGAACTTCGGGGAGAAGGAGGGACAGACTTTCGACCGGCATTTGCATATGTAGATCAGCTGATTGAAGCACATGCATTTGAACGACTGAAGGGACTGATCTACTTTACAGACGGTCGGGGTGTCTATCCGGCGAAAATGCCGCCGTATGAGACTGCATTTGTATTTATGGAAGAAGATTATGAAGATGTGGATGTGCCGTCCTGGGCGATGAAGATTATACTGGAGGCAGAAGAGACAGAGCAGGATGTGAAGGGAGAAAAAGCATGGATATAAAGAGAGCGAAACGGGAGATTCAGGATTCCATAGAAGCATATTTGAAAAAGGATGCGTATGGGGATTATATGATTCCAGCTATTCGGCAGCGTCCGATTCTTCTGATGGGTCCTCCGGGAATCGGAAAGACGCAGATTATGGAACAGGTTGCCAGAGAGTGTGGAATCGGTCTGGTATCTTATACGATCACGCATCATACGAGGCAGAGTGCGATCGGCTTACCGTTTATTCAGGAAAAGAGCTATGGTGGGAAAACCTGTTCGGTGACAGAGTATACAATGAGTGAGATTATTGCTTCTGTGTATGAAAAGATAGAGAAGACAGGAGTCAGAGAGGGGATCCTGTTTCTGGATGAGATCAACTGCGTGTCGGAAACGCTTGCTCCGACGATGCTGCAGTTTCTGCAATGCAAGATGTTCGGTAACCAGAAGGTTCCGGATGGATGGATCATTGTGGCTGCAGGCAATCCTCCGGAATACAATAAGTCTGTCCGTGAGTTTGATGTGGTGACCCTGGATCGAATCCGGAAGATTGATGTGGAAGAAAATTACGGTGTGTGGAGAGAGTATGCTTATCAGGCAGAGATTCATCCGGCAATTCTTGCGTATCTGGAACTTCGAAAAGATCATTTTTACCGGATGGAAACAACGGTAGACGGAAAAATATTTGCTACCGCAAGGGGATGGGAAGACCTGTCACAGCTTTTGAAGGCCTATGAGATACTTGGGAAAAAGGCGGATCGTGAAGTGGTGCATCAATACATTCAGCACTGGAAGATTGCGAAGGATTTTGCAAATTATCTGGAATTATATGAAAAGTATAAAAAGGATTACGGACTGGAGAAAATTGTGGAAGGCTGCTACAGCAAGGAGACACTGGAACAGCTTCGATATGCATCATTTGACGAGAGACTCAGTGTTGTGAATATGCTCATTGGAAGGCTGGGAACCTTTTTCAAGGCGGCATATCTGGAAGATCAGTATGTGACAATGCTGTATGAGTATCTGAGAACGTACAGGGAAAGCCTTGAACTTACGCTGGTTGTCAGCGATGCCAGAGATACTTATGCGAAGCTTCGGAAAGCGGAGCAGATGACAAAGCTGGAAGATCAGATCCGGAGACGGGTAACAGACACACTGGAAGAGTATGACCAGCTGACGAGAAAAGAACATCTGACAGGGGAAGAGGCATTTGCACGGGTAAAAGAAGAATTCCAGAGGAGAGTGGAGGAACGGGAATATGCCGTGGATGCGGCCATGCAGGCTCTGGAGCATGTATTTGACTTTATGGAGGATGCATTTGGCGACAGTCAGGAGATGGTATCCTTTGTGACAGAACTTAATACCGGTTATTACAGCATCTGGTTTTTGAAAGAAAATGACTGTGCAAAATACTATCAATACAATAAAAAACTTTTGGTTGAAGAACAGCATCAGGAGATCCTGACGGAACTGGATGAGGTGGAGACGGATCTGAATACTGCGATCAGGGATTCTTGAAGTGGGTTTAGCAATCTGTAACAGGGGGTGAAAGACTGCAAAGTGGAGGGAAATGTGGATCTGGATCTGTTCTTTGAAGAATAGAGAATACGCTGCGTAAGAATGGCAACGTTTTATTGAGAAAAATGATTGACAACCTTCCGATTCATTCGTATAATTAACATCAACGGTAAGGGAGTAGTTGGCGCTGTATGCGTAGTTTTGTCAACATACTGATGCCGCAGGCATCTGGCATTACTTTAAATGATGAGACTTATCCGCGGTTTATATATGCTGCGGATAGGTCTTTTTTTTACACATCTGGAAAAGGAGAGAAATTATGAACTTAGTGGAATTATTTCTGATTGCAGTAGGATTGTCCATGGATGCATTTGCAGTGTCTGTCTGTAAGGGCCTGGCCATGAAGAAATGCACATTTTCGAAAGCAGCACTGGTGGGAGTGTATTTCGGAGGCTTTCAGGCACTGATGCCGTTGATCGGTTTTATCCTGGGTGTACAGTTTAAGGATATCATTACATCCATTGATCACTGGATCGCCTTCATTCTGCTGGCGCTGATCGGTGCCAATATGGTCAGAGAAGCTGTGGGAGCCTGTGATGAATGTGAAGAGACGGATGATTCGCTGGATGTAAAGACCATGCTTGGCCTTGCGGTGGCTACCAGTATTGATGCACTTGCAGTCGGCGTGACATTTGCATTTTTAAAGGTAAATATTGTGCCTGCAGTCTGTTTTATTGGAGTAATTACATTTACTTTATCCGCCGCAGGTGTTAAAATAGGCAATGTATTCGGAACAAGATATAAGTCGAGGGCGGAGATTGCAGGTGGTGTGATCTTGATCCTGCTGGGATGCAAGATCCTTCTGGAGCACCTGGGAATGATATAAGATAAAGGAGAAGCAGAGTATGAAGTGGAATCAGTTTCGGTTAAAAACAACGACAGAAGCAGAAGATATTGTCAGCAGTATGCTGATGGATCTTGGAATCGAAGGAGTACAGATTGAGGATAAGATTCCGTTGACACAGTCCGATAAGGAGCAGATGTTTGTGGATATTCTGCCGGACATACCGGAAGATGACGGAACAGCTTATCTGACATTCTACCTGGATGAATCAGATGACAAGGGAATGATTCTTCTGAATGTGAGAAAAGAGCTGGAAGAGATGAGAAGCTATCTGAATGTCGGGGAGTGTACAATTGAAGAATCTCAGACGGAGGATGTCGACTGGGTGAATAACTGGAAGCAGTATTTCCATCAGTTTTATATTGATGACATTCTTGTGATTCCATCCTGGGAGAAGGTGGAAGCAAAGGACAGCGATAAGATGGTGATACACATCGATCCGGGAACTGCTTTCGGAACCGGAATGCATGAGACGACACAGCTTTGTATCCGTCAGCTGAAGAAGTATGTAACGCCGGATACAGAGATCCTGGATGTCGGATGCGGAAGCGGAATTCTGGGAATGCTTGCTCTGAAGTTCGGCGCAAAGCATTCTGTGGGAACCGATCTGGATCCGTGTGCCATTGATGCGACTCACGAGAATATGGAAGCAAATGGAATAGACAGGAGTCAGTATGAGGTGATGATCGGCAATATCATCGATCAGAAGGAGATACAGGATCAGGTTGGATATGAGAAATACGATATCGTAGCGGCAAATATCCTGGCAGAGGTTCTGCTTCCGCTGACACCGGTGATCCTTCATCAACTGAAACCGGGTGGAATCTATATCACCAGCGGTATTATTGACGAGAAAGAGACAGTAGTTGTGGATGCAATAAAACAGGCAGGTATGGAAGTCCTGGAGGTTCACCATCAGGGTGAATGGGTATCTGTAACTGCAAGAAAGAATTAGGAGACGCCATGCAGCATTTTTTTGTGACACCGGATCAGGTGAAGGAAGAGAGGGTCTATATTGAAGGTTCTGACGTGAACCATATGAAGAATGTTCTGCGCATGCGCGTGGGAGAAGAGGTTATGATTAGTGATGGCAACAATCGGACGTATCGGTGTGCTGTGCAGGAATATGGAGAAGATATTACGATTCTGAAGATTCTGGAAAGGGGGCTTGTGGATACAGAGCTTCCTTCCCGTATCTATCTGTTTCAGGGACTTCCAAAGCAGGATAAGATGGAATTGATCGTGCAGAAAGCAGTGGAGCTCGGAGTCTATCAGGTGATTCCGGTAGCAACAAAGCGGTGTGTGGTGAAGCTGGATGAAAAAAAAGCAGCAAAAAAAGTTGAACGATGGCAGCAGATTGCAGAAAGCGCAGCAAAGCAGGCTGGAAGAGGATATATCCCTGAAGTACATTCGGTTATGAATTACCGGAAAGCACTGGAGTATGCAGGGAAGCTGGATGTGGTGTTGATTCCATATGAGCTGGCAGATGGCATGCAGGAGACAAAGCGGATTATAGATACGATCCGTCCGGGACAGTCAATCGGGATTTTCATCGGACCGGAAGGTGGATTTGAACAGGAAGAGGTTGAGAGAGCGATTGACTGTGGGGCAAGAGTTATCACACTGGGAAGAAGAATTCTCAGGACTGAGACAGCAGGACTTACGACTCTGTCCGTTCTGATGTTCCACCTGGAAGGGTAATCACATAATCTGATAGTAAGAAAGAGAAAAATAGGAAGTGCGATTCATGAAAGAAGTATATTTAGATAATTCTGCAACAACGCAGGCATATCAAAGTGTGGCAGAACTGGTGCAGAAGGTAATGTGTGAAGATTACGGCAATCCGTCTTCCATGCACGCGAAGGGTGTGGCAGCGGAAAAGTATATAAAAGAAGCCAAAGAAACTCTGGCTAAGATCTGGAAGGTACAGGAAAAGGAGATCTTTTTTACTTCCGGAGGAACAGAAAGTGATAATCTGGCAGTGATTGGAGCGGCGAGGGCTAATAAACGTGCAGGAAAGCATCTGATTACATCTTCGATTGAGCATCCGGCGATTTTGAATGCCATGCGGTTTCTGGAAGAGGAAGAAGGATATCGTGTCACATACCTTCCGGTAGACAAGTATGGGAGAATCCGTCTGGATGCACTGAAAGATGCTCTGTGCGAGGAGACGATCTTGGTTTCTGTGATGTATGTGAACAACGAAGTGGGGTCTGTGCAGCCGATTCAGGAGGCTGCAAGTATCGTAAAAGCATACAATAAGAATATTCTGTTCCATGTGGATGCTGTTCAGGGATTTGGCAAATATCGTATATACCCGAAAAAACTGAAGGTGGATATGTGCTCGATCAGCGGTCACAAGATTCATGGACCGAAGGGAGTCGGCGCACTGTATATCGGGGAACATGTAAAGATTCGTCCGATTATCTATGGTGGCGGACATCAGAAAAACATGCGTTCCGGTACGGAGAACGTTCCGGGTACGGCGGGACTTGCGTTAGCTGCAAAGACCATCTACGAGAATCTGGATGAGAAAGTGGAGCGGATGAGAAGCTTAAAAGGGCATTTCATAGAAGGCGTCAGCCAGATTGAAAACACGACGATCCACGGACTGTACGATGAGACTTCGGCACCACACATTATCAGTGTCGGCTTTGCTGGAATTCGAAGTGAGGTACTGTTGCATGCGCTGGAAGACAGAGGCATCTATGTGTCCGCGGGCTCTGCATGCGCATCCAATCATCCACAGATCAGCGGCGTATTAAAAGGAATTGGTGCAAAGCAGGAATTTCTGGATGCGACGCTTCGTTTCAGTTTGTCAGAATTTACTACGCCAGAAGAGATTGACTATACACTGGATGCACTATATAATATAGTACCAATGCTTAGAAAATATACCAGACATTAGAATAGAGAGAGGAATCAGAAGGATGAGATTTCATACATTTTTATTAAAATACGGTGAGATAGGAATTAAAGGAAAGAACCGACATCTGTTTGAGGATGCGCTCGTCAGACAGGTACGGTATGCCCTGAAAGATGTAGATGGAGAATTTCAGGTATATAAGTCACAGGCTAGAATCTATGTGGACTGTGAAGGTGAATACGATTATGATGATACTGTGGAACATCTGAAAAAGGTGTTCGGACTGGTGGGGATCTGCCCGGTAGTCCGCATGGAAGATCAGGGATTTGAGCAGCTGAAAAAAGATGTGGTTGCTTATATGGATGAGATGTATGAAGATAAGAACTTTACATTCAAAGTAGAGTCCAGACGTGCGAAGAAGTCTTATCCAAAGAATTCCATGGAGATCAGCCGTGATCTTGGCGAGGCAATTCTTTATGCGTTCCCGGAGATTCGTGTGGATGTGCATCATCCGGATGTAATGGTCAATATCGAAGTCAGAAATGAGATCTATGTATATTCCCAGATTATTCCGGGAGCAGGCGGAATGCCGGTGGGAACGAATGGAAGAGCGATGCTGCTGCTTTCCGGTGGAATTGACAGCCCGGTAGCCGGCTATATGATCTCCAAGCGCGGAGTCGGTATTGAAGCAACGTATTTTCATGCACCTCCGTATACCAGTGAACGTGCAAAACAAAAAGTGGTAGATCTTGCGAAGAAGGTGGCAAAGTATTCCGGACCGATCAAACTGCATGTAGTGAACTTTACGGATATCCAGTTATATATCTATGATCAGTGCCCACATGATGAGCTGACAATCATTATGAGAAGGTATATGATGCGGATTGCAGAACATTTTGCAAAGGAAGACGGATGTCTCGGTCTGATTACGGGAGAGAGCATCGGGCAGGTGGCAAGTCAGACCATGCAGAGTCTGGCGGCAACCAATGATGTATGCACCATGCCGGTTTACCGTCCGCTGATTGGATTTGACAAACAGGAGATCGTAGAAGTATCCGAGAAGATCGATACTTATGAAACATCGATTCAGCCGTTTGAAGACTGCTGTACGATCTTTGTTGCAAAGCATCCGGTGACAAAGCCAAACATTGATGTGATTCGCCGTTCTGAAGAAAAACTGGAAGAGAAGATCGATGATCTCATGAAAGAAGCTATTGATACAGTTGAGATCATTGAAGTAAAATAAATATGAAAAAAGGGGCTGTTCCTTAATAGGCCAGCCCTTTTCTTTCAAATAGATTATTCACACAGATAAGGTTTTAACATTTCCATGATTGTATCGATGTTTTCATCAGCATGAATGTTCAGGTCGATCGGTTTGGAAAGATCTAAACTGAAGATACCCATGATGGATTTTGCATCGATTACATATCTTCCTGATACTAAATCAAAGTCATGATCAAATTTTGTGATATCGTTTACGAATGATTTTACTTTGTCAATTGAATTTAAAGAAATTTGTACTGTTTTCATTGGAAATACCCTCCTTGAGTTCTTTTCGTGTTCTATAGATATATTAAAAGTCAGGGGTACAAAAGTCAAGGAACAAATTGCCAAAGAATTTTGGGATTTTTCGTTAGATGTTACAACAATCTGTATAGAAAGGATAAAAACATATGAAGAAAGTGGCGTTACACAACCTTGGGTGTAAGGTAAATGCATATGAGACGGAAGCAATGCAGGAACTTCTTGAAAAGAACGGTTATGAGACCGTCCCGTTTAAGGAGGAGGCAGATATCTATATCATCAATACATGTACGGTCACGAATATGGCGGATCGTAAATCCAGGCAGATGCTGCACCGTGCGAGAAAGATGAATCCAGATGCCATCGTGGTGGCCTGTGGGTGTTATGTACAGGCGGAAAAGGAAGAACTGGATGATGTGATCGATATTGTAGTGGGAAATAATCGGAAAAAAGATATTGTTGCAATTCTGGAAGCATATATGAACGAGCGCAGCCAGGCAGGAGCATCGCGGGAAAAAGAGGTAAAGAGCAGAGAAGTTCTGGATATCAATCATGAGAAAGAATATGAGGAGCTGCATCTTTCCAGAACGGCAGAGCATACCAGAGCCTATATCAAGGTGCAGGATGGATGTAATCAGTTTTGTTCCTATTGCATCATTCCGTACGCGAGAGGACGAGTAAGGAGCAGAAGCCGTCAGAGTGTTCTGGAGGAGGTAAAAGGACTTGCTGCCAATGGTTACAAAGAGGTTGTCCTGACAGGAATCCATCTGAGTTCCTATGGGGTGGACACGGGAGATGATCTGTTATCACTGATATTGTCTATCCATGAGATAGAAGGGATTCACCGAATCCGCCTGGGTTCTCTTGAACCAAGAATTATTACAGAAGAATTTGCAGAGACGCTGTCACAACTCCCTAAGATCTGTCCGCATTTTCATCTGTCACTGCAGAGCGGTTGTGATGCAACACTGAAGCGGATGAACCGTAGATATACGGCAGATGAGTATTATGATAAGTGCATGCTTCTCAGGAAGTATTTCCATAATCCGGCACTTACAACCGATGTGATTGTGGGATTTCCGGGAGAAACAGAGGAAGAGTTTGCACAGTCAAAAGCATTTGTTGATAAGGTGAATTTTTACGAAACGCATGTATTCAAATATTCCAGAAGAGAGGGTACAAAAGCAGCTGTGATGCCGGATCAGGTGCCGGATCAGATCAAGACAGTACGAAGCGCAGAGCTTCTGGAACTTAGCAGACAAAAACAGAAAGCATATGAAGAAACGCTGATAGGTACGACACAGGAAGTCCTGATGGAAGAAGAGACCTGTGTAGACGGGAAGGTCTATCAGACCGGACATACAAAAGAATATGTAAAGGTAGGAATAGAAGGTGCAGAGGATCTTTCCAATCAGCTGGTAAATGTACAAATTGAGAGTCATTTGCAAATAATGCATTGAAATTTTATGATGTATCATGTAGAATAAACTATGAAGTATTTTGAGAGGACGTGAGTATATGAAAGATTTATCCAGCACCCAGTTTTTCCAGGTAGAAAGCGGCCCGCAGATTCAGGCAAAAGATATTCTTGAAATTGTATATAAAGCATTAAGTGAAAAAGGGTATAACCCGGTGAACCAGATTGTGGGATATATTATGTCAGGGGATCCGACATATATTACAAGCCACAACGGGGCAAGAAGTCTGATCATGAAGATGGAACGGGACGAATTGGTAGAAGAGATGCTTAAAACGTATATTAAGCATAATGATTGGGAATAATGACAATGAGAATCATGGGACTTGATTATGGTTCCAAAACGGTCGGTGTGGCAGTAAGTGATCCTCTGGGGATCACAGCCCAGGCTGTGGAGACCATATGCCGCAAGGAAGAGAATAAGCTGCGTAAGACATGTGCCCGTATTGAGGCACTGATTGAAGAGTATCAGGTAGAAATAATCGTTCTGGGACTGCCAAAGCATATGAATAATGATATTGGAGAACGGGCAGAGAAGGCGATCGCGTTTGGAGAGATGCTGAAAAGACGTACCGGACGGGAAGTTGTGATGTGGGACGAACGTCTGACTACAGTGGAAGCAGAACGTACTTTGATTGAGAATAAGGTAAGGCGAGAAGACCGCAAGAAGTATATTGATAAGATTGCGGCAGTTTTTATATTGCAGGGATATTTGGATTCATTGTCGTAAGCAGATAGGGAATCGGAAGCGATTCAGAGGTGTAGGTATGGAAAAGATAAAGTTCATGTCCGAAGAAATGCATGAAGAAGTAGAATTTTTTGTATTGGAACAGACCATGGTGAGTGGTGTATCATATATCTTGGTGACGGATTCCGAAGAGGAAGATGCGGAATGCCTGATCCTTAAGGATACATCTGCTGCTCAGTCGGCAGAAAGCGTGTATGAGATTGTAGAAGATGATGTGGAGCTGACTGCTATTTCGAAAGTTTTTGAAGAACTGCTTGAGGATGTTGAGATTGAAAGGTAATTTTTATGTCTATCAGTGAAGAGAAATTTAGAAAAATGCTGAGAGAGAAAGGTCTGAAAGTAACAAATCAGAGATTACTGGTTTTAGAGGTACTTGCAGCACATCGGGACAGACATATGACTGCAGAGGACGTCTATGAACTTGTAAGAAAAGACTATCCGGAGATCGGTCTGGCAACGATCTATCGGACGCTACAACTGTTATTAGAAATGCAATTGGTGGGCCGCATCAGTCTTGATGACGGGTGTGCGCGTTATGAGATAGGGGAATTTTATGATGGGGAAGAGAGACACCATCATCATCACCTGGTGTGCAGGAGATGCGGACAGGTGATCCCGTTTAAGGACGACTTGTTGGACGAATTAGAGAGTCGGATTGAAAGTGAGATGGGATTCCATGTGTTGGACCACGAATTAAAATTCTATGGACAGTGTCAGGAATGCCTGAAACAGGCAAGTACGGAAAAGCACGTGGAGGTGTAAATTTGAAAAAAGAGAATAATGGAAAATTGCGAATCATTCCACTCGGGGGTCTGGAAAAGATCGGAATGAACATTACTGCCTTTGAATATGAAGACAGTATTATTGTCGTGGACTGCGGACTCTCTTTCCCGGAAGAAGATATGCTTGGAATCGACCTTGTGATTCCTGATGTTTCATATCTGAAAGAGAATATTCAGAAAGTAAAAGGATTTGTAATTACTCATGGCCATGAGGATCATATTGGTGCACTGCCGTATACATTACGCGAGTTGAATCTTCCGATTTATGCGACAAAGCTGACGATGGGTATTATCGAAAAGAAGCTGACAGAACATAATCTGCTGCGCAGTACCCGAAGAAAAGTGGTAAAACACGGACAGTCTATTAACCTTGGACAGTTCAGAATCGAATTTATCAAGACGAATCACAGTATTCAGGATGCGGCGGCTCTGGCCATCTATTCACCGGCCGGAATTGTTGTTCATACCGGAGACTTTAAAGTGGATTATACGCCGGTATATGGCGATGCTATTGATCTGCAGCGTTTTGCGGAGATCGGAAAAAAAGGAGTTCTTGTTCTGATGTCAGACAGTACCAATGCGGAGCGTCCGGGATTTACCCAGTCAGAGCGTACCGTTGGAATTACATTTGATCATATTTTTGCAGAGCATCAGAATACGAGAATTATTATCGCTACATTTGCTTCGAATGTAGACCGTGTGCAGCAGATTATCAATTCTGCATGTAAGTATAATCGTAAAGTTGTGGTAGAAGGACGGAGTATGGTCAATATCATTCAGGTTGCACAGGAACTGGGCTATCTGAATGTACCGGAAAATACGTTGATTGAGATCGATCAGATGAAAAATTATCCGCCGGAAAAGACGGTGCTGATCACGACGGGAAGTCAGGGAGAATCTATGGCGGCGTTATCCCGTATGGCAGCAGACGTGCATAAAAAGGTTACGATTATGCCGGGCGACACAGTAATCTTCAGTTCCAATCCAATTCCGGGAAATGAAAAGTCTGTCTCGAAGGTGATCAATGAACTGTCTGCAAAAGGCGCGAATGTCATCTTCCAGGATGCACACGTATCCGGGCATGCATGTCAGGAAGAACTGAAGCTGATCTATTCACTGGTGAAGCCAAAATATGCGTTGCCGGTACATGGTGAGTATCGTCATCTGAAAGCAAATGCTGCAATTGCAAGAAATCTTGGAATTCCGAAAGACAATATCTTCATTCTGAAGTCAGGAGATGTTCTGGAGGTCAGTGATCAGGAAGCAAAGGTTGTAGATAAGATACACACGGGAGAGATTCTGGTGGATGGTCTCGGTGTCGGCGATGTTGGAAATATTGTACTTCGTGACAGACAGCACCTGGCAGAGGATGGAATTCTGATTGTCGTGCTGACTCTGGAAAAGGGAAGTAACCAGCTGCTTGCGGGACCGGATATTGTATCCAGAGGTTTTGTATATGTGCGGGAGTCTGAGGGCTTGATGGAAGAGGCAAGAAATATTGTGACAGATGCAGTAGAGGATTGTCTGAACCATCAGCGCAATGCTGACTGGAGCAAGATCAAACTGGTAATTCGGGACACCATGAATGATTTTATCTGGAAACGGACAAAGAGAAAACCGATGGTATTACCGATTATTATGGATGTATAAGAAAAGGAAGAGGGATTGTTGCAAAATCTTTTGCAGCAATCCCTATATTGTGAAGATGAGGTGCTTTTTTTGATAGTTGATGAGAGAATGGTAACATATATTCATTCGCTGGAATCTCCTGAGAAGCCTTTGATTGAAGAAATTGAACAGGAGGCGCTGGACACATTTGTGCCGATCATTCGAAAAGAAACACAGAGCTTTCTGAAAGTGCTTCTGATGATGAAGAAGCCGCTGCGTGTGCTGGAAGTAGGTACGGCGATTGGATTTTCAGCAATTCTGATGAGTGAATATATTCCGGAACAGGGACATATCACGACAATTGAAAAGTATGAAAAAAGAATTCCGATTGCAAGGGAGAATTTCAGGAGAGCCGGGAAGGAAGATCAGATCACGCTGATCGAAGGGGATGCTCTGGAGGTGATGAAGTCTCTGGAAGGGTCATATGACTTTATCTTCATGGATGCTGCCAAGGGACAGTATATTCATTATATGCCGGAGGCGATCCGTCTGCTGGAACCCGGAGGAATTCTGGTGTCAGATAATGTGCTGCAGGATGGAGACATCATTGAATCCAGATATGCGGTGGAGAGAAGAAACCGTACCATTCACAGTCGTATGAGGGAGTATCTTTACGAACTGAAGCATAAGGAAGAACTGCAGACATCTATCCTGCCTTTGGGAGATGGAGTGGCACTGAGTGTAAAAAAATAAAGATACAAGGAGATAGAAAGATGAAGAACAGACGTCCGGAATTATTGATCCCTGCCAGCAGTCTGGAAGTATTGAAGACGGCGGTTATATTTGGTGCGGATGCAGTGTACATCGGCGGTGAGGCATTTGGCCTGCGCGCAAAAGCAAAGAACTTTTCGGCAGATGACATGAGGGAAGGAATTGCATTTGCACATGAGCACGGAGCAAAGGTACATGTTACAGTGAATATCCTGGCACATAATGCGGATCTGGAGGGAGTCAGAGAATATCTGGAAGAATTGAAGGAGATGGGACCGGATGCACTGATTATTGCAGATCCGGCAATCTTTGAAATGGCAAAGGAGATCTGCCCGGAGATTGAACGGCACGTCAGTACCCAGGCAAATAACACGAATTACGGCACCTTTAATTTCTGGTGGAAGCAGGGAGCCAAAAGAGTTGTGACGGCAAGAGAATTGTCTCTGAAAGAGATCAGGGAGATCAGGGATCATATTCCGGAGGAGATGGAGATTGAAAGCTTTATCCATGGTGCGATGTGCATCTCTTATTCCGGAAGATGTCTTCTGAGTAACTTCTTTACCGGAAGAGATGCCAATCAGGGAGCCTGTACTCATCCATGCCGCTGGAAATATGCGGTTGTCGAGGAGACCAGACCGGGTGAGTATATGCCGGTATATGAGAATGAGCGTGGTACGTATATCTTTAATTCCAAAGATCTGTGTATGATCGAACATATTCCGGAGATGATTGATGCAGGAATCGACAGCTTCAAGATAGAAGGGCGGATGAAAACAGCTCTTTATGTGGCAACAGTGGCAAGAACCTATCGAAAGGCAATTGATGATTATCTTGAAGATCCAGAAAAGTATCGCGATAATATGCCATGGTATCAGGAACAGATTTCCAATTGTACGTATCGTCAGTTTACAACGGGATTTTATTTTGGAAAACCGGGCGAAGAAAGTCAGATCTATGACAGCAACACGTATATCAAAGAATATACGTATCTGGGTATTGTAGGAGAAGTCAGAGAAGGACTATGCCGTATCGAACAGAGAAATAAGTTCTCGGTCGGAGAGACGGTTGAGATTATGAAACCGGATGGAAGGAATATCAAAGTGCGGGTAAAACGAATCCTGAATGAGGAGGGAAAAGAACAGGAGAGTGCACCGCATCCAAAACAGGTATTGTATGTGGAGCTTGATGAGGCGGCTGACATATATGATATCTTAAGAAGAGAAGAATAAAGAAAAAAGGACTATTGCAAAATCAAGATATACTCCATGTGAGATATCTTAAGGATTCTGCAATGGTCCTTTTTTCATAATATACAAAGAGTTAAGGAATCAGGAATGTACTCTTAGTACTCAAGTTCAGGCATCTCAGATGACAACTCAGATTCGTTTTCTGAGGATGTGCTCTCCTGAATGCGATTTTTAAATACTGTGCTTCCAACAAATCCGGCTACAGTTCCGCCGATAATCGCAAAGACGATCGCCAGAACGACCTTAAGCGGTGAATTGAAGGCAAATGGAGCCAGAAGTCCTGGAATCGGAGAAGCAGTTCCGGGTGCATTATTAACAATATGAAAGACTGCAGCAGCTATTCCGGCAAATCCACCTCCGAAAAAGTTGGAGCTATAGATTGGAATCGGATTGGCAGTAATGATGTCAGCCTGTGTTAAAGGCTCCAGCATAACTGCGATCACATTACTCTTATCTCCAAGCTTCAGGCGGGAGAAGATGATTCCATTGGTAAATGAACCGCCTACGCAGGCGATTGCGGCGATTCCCATAGGAAGACCGGTAAGACCAAGCATTGCGGTCAGTGCCATGGAACTGAGCGGAGAAGTACATATCATCTTCATGATTCCGCCAAGTAAGAATCCCATTACGATCGGGGACTGGTCTGTTGCAGCGCTGATTGTTCCGCCGATACGAGTCAGAAGCGCCGTTACGGCAGGATCTACAGTCAGGGCGATGATACGTGCGAGAGGAGCAATGATCAGTGCGCCGCCAATGATATTGATTCCTTCCGGTAATTTCTTTTCGATTACCGGTGCTATCATTCCAATCAGATAGCCGGCAATAAAGCCAGGGAGGATTCCATAACCGCCGACAGCTACGCCGGCAACAACACAGAGAACAGGGTTAGCCCCCATACTGACCGGTACGAGAATTGCGGCAGCGACGCCTCCGAGACTTCCGGATGTCTCGCCTACGGTACGAAAGAAATCGATGCCGATCAGATCTCCGGTAATATACTTATGAATAGCTTCTACCAGAAATGTAGCAACGGCAGCATTAGCCATGCCGGACATGGCAAGCTGTCCCTTTGGCATCTTCAGGCTGAAAAGGGAAAATCCGGCAAGTGTGATTAATAAAAGTCCTACTCCAGATACAATTGTTAACATATACATTCCTCACTTTTCTTATTATTTTTAACGATAAGTCCGATCTGTTATTGAT
>NZ_JAFBIZ010000004.1 GCF_021531995.1 Faecalicatena contorta | reverse complement strand
ATATTAAAATGTGTTTAGAGAAAGAGAGGGTGTAATCATGGGAAAAATAATTGGAGAGGGAATTACATTTGATGATGTACTATTAGTGCCGCAGTATTCAGAAGTGATTCCAAACCAAGTAGATTTATCAACTAATTTAACAAAAAAGATCAGGTTAAATATTCCGATGATGAGTGCGGGAATGGATACCGTTACAGAGCATCGCATGGCAATTGCAATGGCTCGTCAGGGTGGAATTGGTATTATTCATAAAAACATGTCTATTCAGGAACAGGCAGAAGAGGTAGACAAAGTAAAACGTTCTGAGAATGGTGTTATCACAGATCCATTTTATTTATCTCCTGAGAATACACTGGAAGATGCGAATAATCTGATGGCAAAGTTCAGAATTTCTGGTGTGCCTATTACAGAAGGAAGAAAGTTAGTTGGTATTATTACAAACCGTGATTTGAAATTTGAAGAAGATTTCTCTAAGAAGATAAAAGAATCTATGACATCAGAAGGTCTGATTACAGCACCGGAAGGTATTACGCTGGAAGAAGCAAAGAGAATTCTTGCAAAAGCAAGAAAAGAAAAACTTCCGATTGTTGATAAAGATTTTAATCTGAAGGGTCTCATTACAATCAAAGATATTGAGAAGCAGATCAAGTATCCATTGTCTGCAAAAGATGCGCAGGGACGTCTTCTCTGTGGAGCAGCGATCGGTATTACTGCGAATTGTCTGGAAAGAGCACAGGAACTGGTAAATGCGAAAGTCGATGTTGTGGTAATGGATTCTGCACATGGACACTCTGCAAATGTAATCCGTACTGTGGATATGGTTAAGTCCAAATTCCCGGATCTGCAGGTGATCGCAGGAAATGTAGCAACCGGAGAAGCTACAGAAGCATTGATTAAAGCTGGTGTAGATGCAGTTAAGGTTGGTATCGGACCTGGTTCTATCTGTACAACACGTGTTGTGGCAGGTATCGGAGTTCCGCAGATTTCTGCTGTTATGGACTGTTATGAAGCTGCAGATAAGTATGGTATTCCAATCATTGCAGATGGCGGTATCAAGTACTCAGGAGATATGACAAAAGCAATTGCGGCAGGTGCCAATGTATGTATGATGGGAAGTATCTTTGCAGGATGTGATGAAAGTCCTGGAACATTCGAATTATACCAGGGAAGAAAATATAAAGTATATCGTGGAATGGGATCAATCGCAGCGATGGAAAACGGAAGCAAAGACCGCTATTTCCAGTCAGATGCAAAGAAACTTGTACCGGAAGGCGTAGAGGGACGAGTTGCATATAAGGGATCTGTGGAAGATACAGTATTCCAGCTGATGGGAGGACTTCGTTCTGGTATGGGTTATTGTGGAACTCCTACAATTGAAGATTTGAAGAAGAATGGAAAGTTTGTAAAGATTTCCGCAGCATCATTGAAAGAAAGTCATCCACATGATATTCATATTACAAAAGAAGCTCCGAACTATAGTGTAGATGAATAAGGTTTAAAAACAGGCTGGGAACCATTGCAAAATATAGAGATATCATCATGGATATACAATATATTTTGCAACAGTCCCCGGTCTTTTTGCGTAAAACGAAGTTCTGTGATGATAATCTGTAATATGAAGGAGGAAGAGAATTATGATCTGTAACGTTGATCAAACGGCAAAAGGAGAGAAAGTGAACTGTTATTCGCTGAAAAATAAGAAAGGGATGGAAGTCGTTGTATCTGATTTTGGAGCGACTCTGGTAAAGATACTGGTTCCGGATCGGGATAATATTCTGCGGGATGTTGTGCTGGGATATGATACTGTGGAAGGATACGAACAGGGAGGCGTCCACTTCGGTGCGACGGTTGGACGCGTTGCAAATCGTATTGGTGGCGCTGGTTTTGAATTGAACGGCAGAGAATATCGGCTGACAAAGAATGATAATCAGAATACGCTCCATGGAGGGATTGATTATTACAATAAAAGAAAGTGGAAAACAGAACAGGAAGATGATACAAAAGTGGTATTTTCTCTTTTGAGTCCGGATGGAGATCAGGGATTTCCGGGAAATCTGAAGATTCAGGTATCTTATGAACTGACGGAAGAGCAGGAGTTAAAGATTCATTATGAGGCTGTTTCGGATCAGGATACAATCATCAATCTTACAAACCACAGCTATTTTAATCTGTCCGGCCATGATTCGGGTTCTGTTCTGGATCAGGAGGTAATGATCTGTGCCGGGGCATATACAGAAGCAGATGAAGAGTCAATTCCGACGGGAAAAATTGTATCGGTAGACGGGACTCCAATGGATTTCAGGAAGAAAAAGCCAATCGGCAGAGATGTGGAAGAAGAGTATGAAGCTTTGATATTCGGTAAAGGGTACGATCACAACTGGGTGCTTGATGGAACAGGGTTCCGCATGGTAGCTGCTATGGATTCAAAACAGACTGGCATATCAATGGAAGTATATACAGATCTTCCGGGAATGCAGTTCTATACCGGCAATTTTCTGGAGAATGAGAAAGGAAAAGATGGAGCGGTATACGGGAAAAGAAGCGGTGCATGTTTTGAAACACAGTATTTTCCGGATGCGATTCACAAAGAGAATTTTGAAGGGCCGGTGCTGAAAAACGGAGAGAGATATGAGACGACAACGGTGTACAAGTTTGTCTGATCTTCAGAAAATCATAAGTAACTTTTCATAAAATTATCAGACTGTATGTGTTAGGATAAGAACAGATAATTGAATGGAGAGTTTACATGAGAAAAAAGAAACAAACAAACCGCAAAAAAATATCAAAGTCCAGGAAAAAGAGGATTTATCAGAGAAATATGCGGATCGGTATAATGATACTTCTGCTTCTGACGGTTGTGGCTGTTGTGGTAAAACTGGTGAAATCAGAGACATTTGCTGCCCAGTATACAGAAAATGAAGGAGATGCTATTGAGCGGTATCGCCCGGAGATAGAGGTTCATCTCCTGACAACGAATCCTTATTCAAGACCGGGAATTGAGACGGGAAAAATTACTGGAGTCGTGGTACATTATACGGCCAATCCCGGAGCGACGGCAATGAATAACAGAGATTATTTTGAAAGTCTGAAAGACACACATGAGACGAAAGTAAGCAGTAATTTTGTGATAGGTCTGGAGGGAGAAATTATCCAGTGCGTTCCGACCTGGGAGGTGGCATATGCATCTAATGGTCGTAACAATGATACGGTATCAATCGAATGCTGTCATCCGGATGTAACAGGAAAATTCAATGATAAAACCTATGAATCGATGGTTGAACTGTGCGCATGGCTGTGTCTGAAGTTTGATCTGAAAGAGACGGATGTAATCAGGCATTATGATGTGACAGGAAAAAATTGTCCGAAATATTTTGTCGAAAATGAGGAAGCATGGGAACAGTTCAGAAGCGATATCGGAGAAGAACTGAAAACATATAAATAACTCTTTTTCTTCACCTAATTTCTGCATTTTCATCACACTTTCATCACAATTTCGCGGTACACTACAAACATAGAAAGATGAAAGGGGTCATAGATATGGAAAATCAATATAGTTACTATACATCAGATCAGGAATCTTCAGGTCAGAATATGAATTATGAAGAACCAACGGAAGAGAAAAAGAAAAGAAAAGTACCGAGATGGGTACAGGCTGCATGTCTTGGACTGATCTTTGGGCTGGTTGCCAGTGCAGCATTTCAGACAAGCAATATCATTGCAGATAAGATTACTGGAAAAGAGACAACTTCCGGTGCAAGTGACAAAGAGGCAAAGACAACCACAACTGCGAACAGCACAAAGCTGACGACTTCTTCCGGTACGACTGTAACGACGGACATTGCACAAATTGTGAGCAATACAATGCCGTCAGTTGTATCGATTACCAGTATGAGTGTTCAGCAGGTGCAGAGTTTCTTTGGCGGGATTCAGGAACAGCAAAGTGAGAGTGCCGGCTCCGGTATTATCATTGGACAGAATGATGACGAATTGCTGATTGTGACCAACAACCATGTAGTAGAGGGTAGTGATACACTTACAGTATCTTTTATAGATGAAGAAAGTGTAGAAGCGAATATCAAAGGAACCAATCCGGATAAGGATCTGGCAGTTGTAGCAGTTCCTCTGAAGAACGTCAAGGATTCTACCATGGATAAAATTGCGGTGGCAACTTTGGGAGATTCTACAGAACTTCAGGTAGGAGAACCCGCAATCGCAATCGGAAATGCACTGGGATATGGGCAGTCTGTGACAACCGGAATTATCTCTGCAACGAATCGTTCCATTGAAAGCTATGACGGTGAGCTTATTCAGACTGATGCAGCGATCAATCCTGGAAACAGTGGCGGTGCTCTGTTGAATGCAAACGGAGAAGTGATCGGTATCAACTCTGCGAAAATAGCACAGGAACAGGTAGAAGGTATCGGATATGCAATCCCGATTTCTGATGCGAGTGATATCATCACAAATCTGATGAATCAGGAAACAAAGACGAAAGTAGCAGAAGAAGAAAGAGGATATATCGGAATTAAGGGAGTCGATGTTACAGATGACAGTGCTCAGATGTATAATATGCCGACGGGTGTATATATATCAGAAGTGCTTTCAGGAACAGGTGCAGAAAAAGCCGGTTTGACAAAAGGGTCTGTCATCACTGCCATTAATGGAACAACAGTTGACAGTATGGAGGCTTTGCAGGAACAGCTTCAGTACTACAGAATAGGAGAAAAGGTTACTCTGACGATACAGATACCGGGAAAAAATGGCGAGTATGATAAGAAGGATGTTGAAGTGACACTGGGAGAACAACAGAGGTAAAATTTTTTCAAAATATGTAAAGTTTTTTTGATATTTGTATCTGGTTGTAGTATAATTACAATGTATGTGGATGCTGGATACAGCATAGTCAGCGAAATTATTACATTGTGAGGAGGGACAGGTTCTGATGAAATGTCCAATATGTGGTCAGGAATTACGGCCGGGAAAGAAAGATCCGAATTATCTGTTATGCTATAACTGTAAAAAGAAATTTAAAATGCCTCAGAAGGCTCAGAAGAAGACAGAGAGCACTGAAGAAGAAGAAAAGAAATATTCTAACATACCGCCAAAGAAAGTACGGGAAAAGCGTGAGAAAGAAATGCGCGATGCGTATGACGAGCTCCTTTCTGTAGAAGATGACAGAAAGAAGAAAAAGGCAAAACCGGTGCCGAAGCCGAAACGTAAAGAAGAGTATGAGGACGATCTTTATGATGACATCGATGATGATTATGATGATGATGACGAGCCGGGAATGTCAAAAGCACCGATCATTATTCTTGCAATTGCAATTGTTGTGGTAGCTGCTCTGATCGCATTCATGTTGTTGAGATAAAACATTGACAGTCGATTCATAACGAGTTTTTGTTATGAATCGACTGTTTTTTTTACTTACAGTTTGGGTCGAATTCCGGATTGATTGCGTAGAAGTTCTTGCTGTCAAGATGATCCTGGACAATTCTCAGGCTTTCACCGAAACGCTGGTAGTGAACGATTTCCCGTTGACGAAGAAAACGGATGGGGTCGCAGATCTCAGGATCTTTTACCAGACGAAGGATGTTGTCATAAGTAGTCCGGGCTTTTTGTTCGGCTGCCATATCTTCATGGAGATCGGTAATGGGATCTCCTTTGGATTGAAAGTAAGTAGCGGTCCATGGAGTGCCGCCGGCAGATTGAGGCCAGAGTGCCAGAGTATGATCGACATAATATTTGTCAAAACCAGATTTTTCAATCTCCTCCGGGGACAGATTTCTGGTCAGCTGATGGACGATGGCACAGATGATCTCCATGTGGGCGAGTTCTTCTGTTCCGATATCCGTGAGTACCCCGGTAACCTCCCGATAAGGCATGGTATATCTCTGTGCCAGATATCTCATGGAAGCGGCGAGTTCACCATCCGGACCTCCAAATTGCGTAATAATGACCTGAGCAATCCGGGGATTGGTCTGTGTAATTTTTACTGGATATTGCAGACGTTTTTCATAATTCCACATTGATTAGCATCCTCCTTCCTGCCATGGCCATGGCTCATTGATCCAGTTCCAGCGTTCTGTCTGGCTGTCGGCAGTATCCAGTGTAAGTGGACCATAGTATTTTGCATATTCATTTAGCGCCTGAATACGCTGGCATTTGAATTCATGAAAGTATTCCAGGGCATCCTGATCACAGGGGTGGGTATCAAGAAACAGTTTTGTATCGTCAACAGCAAAGCTTACAATATTGATCCAGTCCAGCAGTTCTTTGCGGCAGGGCTTTTTTTCGTTCATCGACAGCATCCCCCTTTCCCTTTAAATGGCATATTCAGTTCTGCGAATATAGTTCCAAGGAAGAATCCTTTTTCTGCCTCATATAATGAACGCCATTGCTGCCAGGGAATGTATGCCATAGCAAGCGGAAGAGATTTCAGCGTATCGGAAGCAGTCTGTTCTTTACAGCAGGGAGTGGCGGGAGCAGAAGAACGCGGCGGCATGGAGGATCTTGAATGACCGCTGCCGCGATGCGTATAGTCGGGTGTGGAATAACAATATGCAGGCATTTTTGCGTCTCCTTTCAATATTCTTTGCAATATTATAGTATGGAAATTCACATAAGTTGTGAATGAGATGGTTGTTTTTGCGGAGATATATGAGTATAATAGATACGAATTAGATGGGAGTGTAATTAATATGGCGAAAAACCAGAGAACAAATAACAATGAAAAAACAAATGTAAAACGTTCGGGAACAGGAAAGATACGTTTTTTTGATTACAGTCTTCTTGCTGTGCTGATCTGTCTTGTGTGCTTCGGGCTGGTTATGCTGTACAGCACCAGTGCTTACAGTGCAATGGTCAACTATGGAGACAGTATGCACTATTTTAAAAGGCAGATTGTCTTCTGTGTTGCCGGATTTGCAGGCATGTTTATTGTTGCAAAAATAGATTATCATTATTACATAAAATGGGCAAAAGGAATCTATTATATATCAATTTTCCTGATGCTGCTCGTAAAGACACCTCTGGGAAAAGAGGTAAATGGAGCAAAGAGATGGATCAGGCTTCCGTTTGACCAACAGCTTCAACCTTCCGAGATTGCAAAGATTGCGGTGATTCTGTTTATTCCGATACTGATCTGTACAATGGGAAAGGAAATAACAACTTTGCAGGGAATGGCAAGAGTGGTGATGTGGGGAGGATTTTCCGCTGCCTGCGTTCTGTTCCTGACAGATAATCTTAGTACTGCAATTATTGTAATGGGAATAACCTGTATCATGATATTCGTTGTTCATCCGAAGACCAAACTGCTTGTGATACTGGCTGTGACCGGGGTGACAGCCGCAATTGTGGGGGCAAGACTCCTGGGAATGGCGATGGAAACCAGTGGTAATTTCCGCCTTCGAAGAATCCTTGTGTGGCTGGATCCGGAAAAATATGCATCTGATGGAGGGTATCAGATCATGCAGGCACTGTATGCGATCGGTTCCGGAGGATTTTTGGGAAAAGGGCTTGGTAACAGTGCGCAGAAGATGATTATCCCGGAAGTGCAGAATGATATGATTCTTTCTATTATATGTGAGGAACTGGGCGTGTTTGGTGCAATCATTGTGCTGGTACTTTTTGGCATGTTGTTGTACAGGCTGTTATTCATAGCTCAGAATGCACCGGATCTGTACGGATCACTGGTTGTGTCAGGTATATTCGGACATATTGCACTGCAGGTGATTCTGAATGTGATGGTTGTAATTAATCTGATCCCGACAACAGGAATTACGCTTCCGTTTATCAGTTACGGAGGTACATCGGTACTGTTTTTGATGGCAGAAATGGGAATTGCACTGGGGGTATCCAGAAAAATAAAAATTGCTGAATGAGAATTTTATACAAGTCTTTCTTTTTCCAGATAAATATGGTAATATGGATATAGTTTTAAAAACCAGATAAAATAGATACTAAAAACAACAAATAAAATTGTTGATAATATGTATCGGGAGGAAGAACATGAAGTATAAGATTATCGTAGACAGTTGTGGAGAACTGACAGACGGGATGAAGTCGTCTAGATGTTTTGAAACGGCGTCCCTGTCAATTGAAGTTGGCGGACACCATATTATAGATGATGAAACATTTGACCAGGCTGACTTTTTGAGAAGAGTTACGGAATGTGAGGAATGTCCGAAGTCTTCCTGTCCGTCACCTGAGAGATATATGGAAGGCTATCATTGTGATGCAGAGCATGTATATGCGGTGACATTGTCAGCAGAGCTGAGCGGTTCTTATAATAGTGCTGTGCTGGGAAAGAATCTGTATCATGAAGAATACGGAGAAAAAGATATCTATATATTTAATTCCAGATCGGCATCTGTGGGGGAAACGCTGATTGCCATGAAGATCGCAGAATGTGAAGATGCCGGAATGAGTTTCCAGGAAGTGATTGATACGGTAGAAGCATATATTGCTTCCCAGAATACATATTTTGTACTGGAGACACTGGATATTCTTAAGAAAAACGGCAGATTAAAGGGGCTGAAAGCAGTTGTTGCAACAGCATTGAATATCAAACCGGTCATGGGAGCAACACCGGAAGGAACTATCCGTCAGCTTTCTCAGGCGCGTGGCATAAAAAAAGCACTGGTGAAAATGGTGGATGAAATCGTAAGCGATCTGAAAGAGTCTGAGAAGAAGATTCTTGCGATAGCGCACTGTAACTGCAGAGAGAGGGCAGAAGCAGTCAAAGAGATGCTGGCTTCAAAAGCAGTGTTCAAGGATGTGGTCATCCTTGACACAGCCGGGATCAGCAGTATGTATGCGGCAGATGGAGGCATAATTGTGGTTGTATAATTTCTGCAGTTGTGATAAAATAACTTTTAGTTATTGAACAGAAGGAGCCGGATATTATGAGTCAGGAAAAAGTTGACAGATATAAGAAAGAAAAAGCAAATCGTAAGCAAATTATGAAAAAAGCCAGAATTCAGAAGCTGGTAAGTCGTTGTGTGATCGCCTTGGTTGCTGTTGCGCTGGTGGGAGGATTCGGATATTCCGCATTTTCGTCATATCAGGCAAAGAAGCCGAAAGAAGAAGTGGCAATTGATTATTCCGCACTTGATGAATTGAGTCAGAGTCTTTCTGAACTTGAATTGGCAGATGGAGAATAAAAGAAAAGTATAATAAGAATGAAAAAGAATCTTGCAATGCAAGGTTCTTTTTTTGTGCCAATTTTTATAAAAAGGGCTTGAAAACGATAAAAAAGTAGTTTACAATGGTTTCAAGTGGTAGAAAGTGGTGAGAAGTGGAGCAAAGTGGCAAGAAAGTGGAAGACCGCTGAAAGAGGGTGAGTTCAATGTTGAAAGGAGAGTACAGTCATAATATTGACGCAAAGGGAAGACTTATCATTCCTGCAAAGTTCCGTGACGATCTAGGGGAGAATTTCGTCATAACAAAAGGAATGGAGAATTGCCTTTATGTATATCCGGAAAACGAGTGGAACACCTTCGAAGCAAAACTGAACGCCTTACCAACCACCACGGATAAAAAAGCCCGTGCTCTTGCATACTTTTTCCAGGGAAGTGCTACAGACGGTGACCTTGATAAGCAAGGGAGAACATTGATTCCTTCTGTTTTAAGGGAATTTGCACATCTGGACAAAGAAGTCGTATTTATCGGTATGGGGAAGCGTGCCGAGATCTGGGACAAGGCAAGATGGGAAGAGAAGAATGCTGAAGTGGAACTTAACATAGAAGATATTGCATCTGATATGGAAGCGAGTGGATTCAGTATCTAGAGGGAGAAGATATGGGATTCGAACACAAGTCAGTATTACTGAATGAAACAATTGATGGATTAAACATCAGGCCGGATGGCATCTATGTAGATGGCACGCTTGGTGGAGGCGGACATGCTTATGAAGTGTGCAGGCGCCTCAGTGACAAGGGGAGTATTGTAGGAATAGACCAGGACGCAGCCGCAATCGAGGCGGCAGGCGACCGCTTAAAAGACTTCGGGGAGAAGGTTACAATAGTCAGGAGCAACTATTGTGATATGAAGTCAAGGCTCCGGGAATTAGGAATTGACAGGGTCGACGGAATCATCCTTGATCTGGGCGTATCATCTTATCAGTTAGATACGGCAGAACGTGGATTTTCCTATCGCGAAGATGCACCTCTGGATATGCGGATGGATACACGTCAGAAAATGACAGCCAGGGACATCGTCAATGACTACTCAGAGATGGATCTCTACCGCGTAATCAGAGACTATGGCGAGGACAAATTTGCAAAAAATATTGCAAAGCATATTGTGACGGAACGCGGTAAGAGACCAATCGAGACTACAGGCCAGCTGACAGAGATTATCAGGGCCTCAATACCAATGAAGTATCAGAAAAAGTCTGGGCATCCGGCAAAACGGACATTCCAGGCTATCCGTATTGAATTGAACAGGGAGTTGGATGTTCTGAGGGATTCATTGGATGATATGATAGACATATTGAATCCGGGTGGAAGGTTGTGTATTATCACATTCCATTCGCTGGAGGACAGAATCGTAAAGAGTGCATTTAAGAAAAATGAGAATCCATGTATCTGTCCGCCGGACTTTCCCGTATGTGTATGTGGGAAAGTGTCCAAGGGGAGTATTGTTACCAGAAAGCCTATTCTGCCAGGAGCAGAAGAAATGGAAAATAATAGTCGTTCAAAAAGTGCCAAATTACGTATATTTGAGCGCTGTTAGAATGGGTTGAAAAATGATAGAAAGGGGTGGCGCATATGGCAGCAGGACAGAATTATTCACGCAGCAGACAGCAGTATAGAAGCAGAAGTGCTGAAACTTATACAGGAAGACAGGCATATCAGTATGGAAATGTTGCAACACAGCCGGAGCATGCACCGCGTCGTCATGAGTCACCCGCAAGACCTAAGAAGCAAGTAAGCAGTCAGGTACGCAGAAATCGAAAACAGGCTCTTATCATGAATCGCACATATGTAGTGTTTCTTGCAGTTGCAGCTGTGCTCGCGCTGATCGTATGTGTACATTATGTAAAGCTTCAGTCCAGCATCACCAGCCGGTCGAAGCGTATTACGGCAATGCAGGAAGAACTGGCCAATCTGAAGGAAGAGAATACGACCAGGTACAATGCGGTAATGGATTCGGTGAATCTGGAAGAGGTAAGAGAAAAAGCAGAGGGAGAACTTGGTATGGTATATGCTTCTCCTGAGCAGATTATAGAATATGAAGATCCTGCGACTGATTATGTAAAACAGTATGAGGATATTCCGGAAGACGGTGTGCTTGCTCAGTCAGACAAGAATAAAAAGTAGGAGAAATTATGGCAAGACAAAAAAAGAATCCGTTTAAGAAAAAGATATCAAAATTCATGCAGAAAAAGCTGGTATTGCTCTTTATGGGAATAGTACTGGCTTTTGTTTTTCTGGTGGGAAGAATTACATATATCAACGCATCGAGTGGAGAAAAATATACGAAAGTAGTATTGGATCAACAACAGTATAATAATCGGATCATTCCGTATAAACGAGGAGATATTGTTGATCGCAACGGGACTAAGATTGCAACCAGCGAAAGAGTCTACAACGTTGTCCTGGATGTAAAAGTGATGCTGAGCGATGAGGATTATATCGAACCAACGATTCAGGTACTGACGGATTGCTTTGAAATCGCTGAAGAAGATGTCCGTAAGCTGATGGAGGATAAGCCATCAAGCAGATACAGTGTTCTGAAAAAGGGAGTTGATTATGATACCGCACAGAAGTTTGAAAAGATAGAGGCGGATGACAAGAATTATCCAGACGTAAAAGGAATCTGGCTGGAAGAAGATTATGTGAGAAAATATCCGTATAACACGCTTGCAAGTGATGTAATAGGATTTACGGTAGATGGAAATGTAGGAAGCAACGGAATAGAGGCTTCTTATAATTCCATTCTGAATGGAACAGATGGAAGAGAATACGGTTATCTGGATGAAAGTTCTACATTTGAGCGTACAGTGAAAGAACCGGATAACGGAAGCACTGTTGTGTCAACGATTGATCTTCAGGTGCAGAGCATTGTTGAAAAATATATTCTGGCATTTAATGAGGCACATAAGAATGAGGCCTCAAAAGGTGAGGGAAGTAAAAATACGGCAGTAATTGTTATGAATCCTCAAAATGGAGAGATACTGGCGGAAGCATCATATCCGAATTATGATCTGAACAACCCAAGAGATCTGTCGGCTTACTATTTGGAAGAAGAGCTGGAGCAGATGACAGACGAAGAAAAAGTAAATGCACTGAATGAACTGTGGAACAACTTCTGTGTCAGCAATACCTACGAACCGGGATCAACGTTTAAGCCTTTTACAATTGCGGCAGGTCTGGAGACCGGAGTTCTTACCGGGAATGAAAATTATGTGTGCGGTGGTGTTATGCATGTTGGGGACCATGACATTCATTGCAGCAACCGCTCAGGGCATGGGCCGGAGACGTTGAAACAGTCTCTGGAAAATTCATGTAACGTAGCATTGATGCAGATCGGAGCCAGCCTCGGGGCAGAAGAATTTTGCCGTTATCAGAAACTGTTTGGATTTGGAGAGTATACGGGAATTGATCTTCCTGGAGAAGGAAGTACAGAAGGTCTTTTGTATACACCGGAAAACATGGATGCGGCCAGTCTTGCGACGAATGCGTTCGGACAGAATTTTAATGTGACAATGACACAGCTTGCGGCATCATTCTGTTCCTTGATTAATGGAGGAAATTATTATAAACCGCATGTGGTCAAACAGATACAGGATGAAAATGGAAATGTAACAGAGAATAAAGATCCTGTCTTATTAAAGAAAACAATTTCGGAAGAAACCAGTGAGATTATCAAAGATTATATGCTTGGAGTTGTAGAGGAAGGTACAGGGGCTTCTGCGGGAGTGGAAGGATATGACATCGGAGGAAAAACAGGTACGGCAGAAAAACTTCCGCGAGGAAATGGAAAGTATCTGGTATCCTTTATCGGATATGCTCCGCAGGAAAATCCACAGGTGGTTGTATATGTTGTAATCGATGAACCGAATGTTGCAGAGCAGGCATCCAGTTCCTATGCGACAGAAATGGCATCCGGTATCATGTCAGAGATATTCCCGTATCTTGGGATTGAAAAAATGACAACGGATGATACTGATCAGGTGCAGGAATAAGTCAATATTAATCAGAATAACCTTGCAAAAGCAGTAATAAGTTATAAAAACAGCTTTTGTGAGGTTTTTGTTTGTGAAAAACAAAACATATAATAAGAAGAAAATTCTGGTTGTATTTGCCGCAGCGATGTTCCTTATTCTTGGGCTCATGGGAAGGCTGGCTTATCTTATGATCTGCAAAGCGGATTATTATCAGAAAAAAGCAGAAGCGCTTCATGAAAGGGAACGGGAGATTAAGGCCGCCAGAGGAGAGATCATTGATTGCAACGGAAAGATACTTGCGACCAATCGCACCGTCTGTACAATCTCTGTGATTCACAGTCAGGTGAAAGACCCGGAGAATGTAATCAAAAAGCTGGCTTCTGCACTGGATATGGATGAAGAAACGGTCCGCAAACGTGTGGAAAAAGTATCCTCGATGGAGAGGATCAAAACAAATGTAGATAAGGAAACAGGAGATGCAATCCGTAATATGGAACTGGACGGAGTCAAGGTGGATGAAGACTTTAAGAGATATTATCCGTATGATGAACTGGCATCCAGAGTTTTAGGCTTCACGGGTGGTGATAATCAGGGAATTATCGGGCTGGAGGTAAAGTATGAGGAGTATCTGAAGGGGATTAATGGAACGATCCTTACGACAACTGACGCCAGAGGAGTGGAACTCGAAGGAGTGGCAGAAGACAGAGTAGAACCAGTGGCAGGAAATACGCTGCAGATCAGTATGGATGCAAATATACAGATGTATGCTCAGCAGATGGCAGAAAAAGTAATGGAAGAAAAGCAGGCAGATAAAGTGGCTATCATACTGATGAATCCGCAGAATGGGGAGATTCTTGCGATGGTGAATGTTCCTGAGTTTAATCTGAATACACCGTTTGAGTTGAGTACACAGGATGAACAGAATATGTCTGAAGAAGAAAAACAGGAAGCGCTGAATCAGATGTGGAGAAATGGATGTATTAATGATACTTACGAGCCGGGATCTACATTTAAGATCATTACTGCATCTGCCGGGCTGGAAGAAGGTGCTGTAAAGCTGGACGATACATTTTCCTGCCCGGGATACCGGGTGGTGGAAGATCGCAAGATTCGATGTCACAAGGTTGGAGGGCACGGCACGGAGACATTCATTCAGGGGATACAGAATTCCTGTAATCCGGTGTTTATAGATGTCGGACTCAGACTCGGTGCAGATGATTTCTATAAATATTTTCAGCAGTTTGGACTGATGAGTCTGACAGGAGTTGATCTTCCGGGCGAAGCCGGAACCATTATGCACCAAAAAGAGAATATCGGACTTGTGGAGCTTGCTACCATGAGTTTTGGGCAGTCTTTTCAGATTACGCCGATTCAGCTGGCAACAACGGTAAGTTCTCTGATCAATGGAGGACGGCGTGTGACACCTCATTTGGGAGTTCGGGTATTAAAAAAAGATGGAGAGGAAATAAAGAAATTTGAATATGAAGAAAACAATAACATAGTGTCGGAAGAAACATCTGCAACCATGAGAATGCTGCTGGAAAGTGTTGTTGCGGAAGGGTCAGGAAAGAATGCGTATGTGGAAGGGTATCGGATCGGAGGTAAGACGGCTACATCACAGACACTTCCGAGAAGTGCAAACAAGTATATTTCGTCTTTTATTGGCTTTGCTCCGGCAGACGATCCTCAGATTCTGGGCATGTGTGTGATCTATAATCCGCAGGGAGTATATTATGGAGGAACGATCGCGGCGCCTGTGATCGGTAATATTTTTGAAAACATATTACCGTATCTTGGCATTGAAAAAGAATAAGAAATGCAGTATACTAGGTAAAGTTAGGAAATAACTGATTAACAAAAGAAGCGAAGAGGTGGGTTATGGATTACACAATATTTATTCCGGTACTGATCGCATTTGTACTGAGTGCGGCAATGGGGCCGTTGATCATTCCGGTACTCAGAAAACTTAAGATGGGACAGACGGAGAGAGTTGAGGGAGTACAGTCTCATTTGAAAAAAGCAGGAACCCCAACAATGGGTGGAGTGATCATTCTTCTTGCAGTAGTGATCACATCTGTGATTTATATAAGAAATTATCCCCAGATCATTCCGATTCTTTTTATGACACTGGGATTTGGGTTGATCGGATTTCTGGATGATTATCTGAAAGTCGTGATGAAACGCTCAGACGGATTGTATCCAAAGCAGAAGATGGCACTTCAGATCGTAGTTACAGCGATATTTGCATTTTATATGGTGCGCTATTCAACCGTTTCCCTTGCAATGCTGATTCCATTTACGGGAGGGAAATATCTTGATATCGGATGGCTTGCAATTCCATTGATGTTCATTGTAGTGATCGGAACAGTAAATGGTGTGAATTTTACGGATGGACTGGATGGTCTTGCATCCAGTGTTACGGTGTTGGTGGCAACATTCTTTACTGTAGTTGCAATCGGAACGAACAGCGGAATCACCCCGATTACATGTGCTGTTGTCGGAGCACTTCTTGGATTTTTGCTGTTTAATGTGTATCCGGCCAGCGTATTTATGGGAGATACTGGATCTCTGGCACTGGGAGGATTTGTCGCATCAGCGGCATATATGCTGCAGATGCCGATCTTTATTGTAATCGTAGGACTTATTTATCTGGTGGAAGTGTTATCTGTCATGATACAGGTCACATATTTTAAAAAGACAGGCGGCAAACGTTTCTTTAAGATGGCGCCGATCCATCATCACTTTGAGTTATGTGGCTGGTCTGAAACAAGAGTTGTGGCGGTGTTTTCGATTATTACGGCCATTCTGTGCCTGATCGCATTGATGGCTATGTAGGAGGAGATTATGGAAGTAACAGAGAAGAAAGTACTTGTATTTGGTCTTGGAATCAGCGGAATCGGAGCTGGAAAGATCCTGGAGCAGCATGGAGCAGATGTTGTGCTTTATGATGGAAACGAAAAGCTGACAGAAGATAAGATTCGTGAACAGATTGGGAAAGACAGCAAGGCGCAGATTGTTATTGGTGCTTTTCCGGAAGCACTTCTGGACGTTCTTGATATTACCATCTTAAGTCCGGGGGTTCCGACTGATCTTCCGGTGATTGACGAGATGAGAAGACGTGGGGTACAGGTGATTGGCGAAGTGGAACTTGCTTATCAGTTTGGAAAAGGTGATGTCCTTGCAATTACCGGGACCAACGGAAAGACAACAACAACTTCTCTTCTTGGAGAAATCATGAAAAATTATCAGGATAATGTCTTTGTGGTCGGCAACATCGGAACACCATATACAACAGTTGTGGCTGAGATGACAGAGGAGACGATCACTGTGGCTGAGATGAGCAGTTTTCAGCTGGAGAGTATCGTAGATTTCAGACCAAGAGTAAGCGCAATTCTGAATTTTACACCAGATCATCTGAATCGTCATCATACGATGGAAGCATATGTGAATGCGAAGAAGAAGATTGCTGAAAATCAGACAGAGGAAGATTACTGTATCCTGAATTATGAGGATGAACTGACGAGAGAGTTTGGAAAGAATGTGAAAGCAAAGGTTCTATATTTCAGCAGTCAGCGTAAACTAGAAGAGGGAATTTATCTCGAAGACGGCAATATCGTATATCATTATGAAGGAACAGAAGCAAAAATCTGTCATGTGGATGAACTGCAGATACTCGGGACGCATAATCATGAAAATGTAATGGCTGCAGCTGCCATGGCTGCAGTATACGGAGTACCGATGGATGTGATCAGCAGAAGTGTCAGGGAATTCAAAGGAGTAGAACACCGGATAGAGTATGTTACAGAGAAAAAAGGTGTTGTATATTATAATGATTCCAAAGGAACCAATCCGGATGCTGCAATCAAGGGAATCCAGGCGATGAATCGGTCAACGATACTGATTGGCGGCGGATATGATAAAGGATCTGAATACACGGAATGGATCAACAGTTTTGATGGAAAAGTAAGAAAATTGATTCTTTTGGGTGCGACCAGAGAAAAGATAGCTGCAGACGCAGAAAAATGTGGATTTCAGGATTATATTTTTGCAGATACTTTTGAAGAAGCAGTGCTTACGGCAGCAAAGCTGGCAGAACCCGGTGAAGCTGTTCTGCTTTCTCCTGCCTGTGCAAGTTGGGGAATGTTTCCAAACTATGAAGTACGTGGAAAGAGATTTAAAGAGATTGTAAATTCCTTATAAGGAGTGGCACAGATTGGCACAATCGAGAAAGAAAAGGTATGATTATACGCTTCTGGCTGTATTGTTTATGATCATAATCACAGGTCTCGTCATTCTGTATAGTACAAGTGCGTACAACGGAGAAGTGAAGTTTCAGGACTCCTTCTATTATCTGAAAAAGCAGATGTTTGCGACATTTTTGGGAATTGCGGGTATGCTTGTGGTTGCCGGGATGGATTATCACATCTGGAAACATGTGGCTGTCCTGGGATATTTTACTGCGATACTGCTGTCGGTGGCAGTGTTGTTTATTGGAGATGAGTATAATGGGTCCAAAAGATGGCTGTCTTTGGGCCCGTTTTCTTTTCAGCCTTCGGAATTTGCAAAAGTGGCTGTGATTCTGTTCCTTGCTCATGTAATAACGAAAAATGTAGAACAGATCGGGAAGATGAGGGTTATGCTCAAGATTATTGTGATGATCCTTCCGATTGCTGCTCTGGTAGGAGCAAGTAATTTGAGTACGGCAATCATAATTCTGGGAATTGCGGTAATACTGATCTTTGCTGCCAGTCCCAGATATGGACAGTTTCTGGTGATGGCAGCGTTTGGTGCAGGATTCATGGCTATATTTTTAGCAATGGAGAGCTATCGGCTGGAACGGCTTGCTGTATGGCGGAATCCGGAAAAATATGAAAAAGGATATCAGACACTGCAGGGACTATATGCGATAGGATCCGGTGGTTTATTCGGAAAGGGACTTGGAAAGAGCATTCAGAAGCTTGGATTTGTTCCGGAAGCACAGAATGATATGATATTTTCAATCATTTGTGAAGAGTTGGGATATGTAGGTGCCTGTGTGATTTTGCTCCTCTTCCTGATCCTGATCTGGAGATTTTTTGTCATTGCAACGCATGCGGTGGATCTGTTTGGAGCACTGCTTGCGGCTGGAGCGATGGGACACATGATGATACAGGTGATCCTGAATATTGCAGTCGTAACGAATACCATTCCCAATACCGGAATTACACTTCCCTTTATCAGCTATGGAGGAACGTCAGCGGTTTTTCTTCTGATAGAAATGGGGCTTGTCCTGAGTGTGTCATCTTTGGTAAAATAGAGAAAAGGGAGTAGATACAATGAAGAAAAAAACACATCGTTTATATGCTTTGGTCGTGATAATCCTTGCAGTTGCCATACTCACGGTCGGGATCCTGGTTCTTTTTTATCTTCAGGGAATCAAGGTCAGCGGAAATGAATACTGTACGGATCAGGAAATTGCGGACGTGATCAAAAAGGATAAGGGATCATTTAATACGATCTATGTGACTGCGAAGTATGCGCTTGGCTATGGGGAAAAGCTTCCCTGTCTGGAAAGTATGAAAGTAAGTATGAAGAATCCGTGGACGCTTCAGATTAAGGTGGAGGAAAAACCAATCGTGGGGTATGTAAAGGACGGAGACCGGTATTTCTATTTTGATAAGACGGGTCTGGTAGTAGATGAGTCGGACAGTCTGACAGAAGGTCTTCCGTCTATTACCGGACTCAAGATGAAAAATGTGAAGCTTTACCAGACACTTGAGTGTGAAGATTCTGGTATTTTTGAAGAAATTCTGCAGACGTCAAAAGAAATAAAAAAATATGAACTGGGCCAGGTACAGATTGTCTGTGAGGGGAATCAGATCTTTCTTGAAATCGGGAAAGTGCGGGTCAGCCTCGGAAATTCCGTGTCATCTGAGCAGGTCGCTCAGATCAAACCGATCCTCGAAAAGCTGGGAGACAGAGAGGGAACACTGCATCTGGAAGACTATTCGGAGAATGGATCAACGATTACATTTGACGTGGAAGAAAGTCAGGATGATATTTCAGAAGAAAAATAAGAAAAATGGAGAAATTCTATTGATATTTTATACAAAAGTCTTTATTATATACTATATATAGCAAACTGAGTTCATCTCATTTGCTTTATCTATGGGATGTATAATATATAATAAGGATAACAAAGGAGGAGAAACCCTTGCTAGAAATTAAAACAAACGAGTCAGAAGCAGCGGCAAAGATTATTGTTGTTGGAGTTGGCGGAGGCGGTAATAATGCTGTAAACCGCATGATCGACGAACAGATTGCCGGTGTTGAATTTATTGCAATTAATACAGATAAGCAGGCACTTCAATTGTGTAAAGCACCGACTCTTATGCAGATCGGTGATAAGATTACAAAAGGATTGGGTGCCGGAGCAAGACCAGAGATTGGAGAAAAGGCAGCAGAAGAAAGTGCAGAAGAGGTATCAGCAGCTCTTAAGGGTGCGGATATGGTATTTGTTACCTGCGGTATGGGCGGTGGAACAGGTACAGGAGCAACTCCTGTAGTAGCACGTATTGCGAAGGAACAGGGAGCACTGACGGTTGGTGTTGTTACAAAGCCTTTCCGTTTCGAATCTAAAACACGTATGAATAATGCTCTCGCAGGAATTGAAAAATTAAAAGAGAGTGTTGATACACTGATTGTTATTCCGAATGATAAATTGCTTGAGGTTGTGGACAGGCGTACAACAATGCCGGAAGCACTGAAGAAAGCAGATGAAGTATTACAGCAGGGTATTCAGGGTATTACAGACCTGATTAATGTACCTTCACTGATCAACCTTGACTTTGCTGATGTACAGACTGTTATGACAGATAAAGGAATTGCGCATATCGGTATTGGACAGGGCCGCGGCGATGATAAGGCACTGGAGGCTGTTAAGCAGGCGGTTGCCAGCCCGCTTTTGGAAACTACGATTGCAGGTGCGTCTCATGTAATTATTAATGTATCCGGTGATATTACACTGATGGATGCTTCTGATGCAGCAGAGTATGTACAGGAACTTGCAGGAGAAGATGCAAATATTATCTTCGGCGCAATGTATGATGATTCCAGAGCTGATGAGGCAACGATTACTGTTATCGCAACAGGACTTCATAATGTTGGCGGCAGTGCATCAAAGCTGAAATCAAGACTGGAAAATCCGGCAAGATCATCAGCAATGCCACATGCAGCAACGCATACAACAAGCGCACATGCACAGAGCTATGAAAGACCGGTACATCAGGCACAGCCACAGACCGCTCCAAGAATGGATTTTGGAACAGCTGCAAAGGATAACTCAAATGGTCCGACAGTGAGAAGACCGGTAGGTGGGACAACTCCAACACTGGAGACTCCAAGAACACCAACCAGCAAAGTAAAAGAACAGTCTATTAAGATTCCGGATTTCTTCAAGAAATAATATCTTATATCTATTTTGTTATGAATCCCGGTACACGATGTGTGTGCCGGGTTTTTATCACATATCTTTATCATCAGCGTGATTTTGACATGATTCCCCATATATTTCTTTCGTTTTCCATAATATTCTTTCTTTTTGACCTTTTTTTCATACAAAGTCTTGTATCTCTTTTCGTGTTTAGTTCATAAAATCATTTCTTTTTCATCTATATCTTGTGTTTCCCGAGAACTGTCGAACGAAAATCAAATTGACGTCCACCGTCTGACAAAATCTTTTTTCTCCTTCTCGTATAATTAATCTTGCTTGAGAACCAAATCGATTTCGTGTACTCAGAGAGAAAGAAGGCCTGATGTGTACTATGAATTGTATATAGATGTGTTTTTTGCGGTGAATTTCACAATGGATGCGATTCTGTTAATGATCACCAGAAATATATTGTGGTGTAATGCTGCATATATACGTGTCTATGCAGGCGCATTGACAGGAGCTGCACTCACTTGCTTTGTGATTGTGCTTCCGATTCAGGAGCCATTTGTAAAGCTGGTGCTTTTTCATGGACCGGTAAGTATTGCAATGATAAAAACGGGACTTGGAATTCCGTGGGGAAGAAAACTGTTTAAGGGGTGGATCATACTTTACATAAGTGGATTTCTTACTGGCGGGATCTTGCAGTTTTTTCAGCAATATGTCCGTACCGGCAGCCTGTTCTTTTTACTGGCGGTTGCAGGATATTACACGGCATCGGGAATCTGGGAGCTGATTCTCAGACTGGGGCAGAGAACAAACAACAGATGTAAAGTAATTCTGTATTATGGAGGGAAAAGCTGTGCAGTGGAAGCACTGATCGATACGGGAAACAGTCTGACGGATCCGGTGACCGGAAAAGCGGTCAGTATATTGGACAAAAAGACGGCAGGGAGATTATTAGGCAATCTGGTGCCGGAAACGCTACGCTACATTCCGTACCATTCAATCGGGAAAACACAGGGAGTTATGCCGACGGTTATCCTGGATAAGATGACAGTCATATGTACGGGAGAAAAGAAAGAAGTCTTCGGGCCGATGACGGCTGTGTGCGAAAATGGCCTGACGGGAGAAGAGTTTCAGATGATTCTGAATCCTGATGTTTTGATAGGAGGAGTAAATTATGGTAATAAAGGTAGCAGTACCACATCAATTTAAACTGAAAATGATTCCGGATATTCGGACCCTGTTATTCTCAGACAGAAAAGATGTGCATTATATCGGAGGGTCGGATATACTTCCGGCTCCTCTGGATGCAGAGGAGGAGGCAGAAGCAATTCAAAGTCTTGGAACCGGAGAGAGTGATGGAGCAAGAAAGCTTCTGATAGAACATAATCTGCGGCTTGTGGTATATATTGCGAAAAAGTTTGATAATACCAGTGTTGGCGTGGAGGATCTGATTTCTATAGGCACGATTGGATTAATAAAAGCAATTAATACGTTTAATCCGGAGAAGAATATCAAGCTTGCAACATATGCCTCCAGATGTATTGAAAATGAGATTCTGATGTATCTTAGAAGGAATAATAAAACAAAGATGGAAGTGTCGATTGATGAACCGCTGAATGTCGACTGGGATGGGAATGAACTGCTTCTGTCGGATATCCTGGGAACGGATGAAGATACAATCTACCGTGACCTCGAGCATGAGGCAGAAAGAAGGGTTCTGTTAAAAGCAGTCAATCATCTTTCCGGAAGAGAACGGACGATCATTCAGATGAGATTTGGTCTTGGTACGCAGGACGGGGAAGAAAAAACACAGAAAGAAGTGGCGGATATGCTTGGAATCTCGCAGTCATACATATCCAGACTGGAAAAAAAGATCATGCAGAGATTAAGAAGAGAGATGGTAAAATATTCATAGCCAGTCCCATGAAAAGGTGTTACAATAAAAGAAAAAGGGGTTGGGTATATGAGACTTGGCTTTTTTGGAGCGGCCCATGAGGTGACGGGAAGCTGTCATCTGCTGGAAGCCTGCGGCAGGAATATTCTGATTGATTGTGGAATGGAGCAGGGACCAGATCTGTATGAGAATCAGGAGTTGCCGGTGAAGGCAGGTGAGATTGATTATATTCTTCTTACTCATGCCCATATTGATCATTCCGGTAATATTCCTCTGTTGTGCAAACAGGGATTTAAAGGGGAGATTGTAACGACGTTTGCTACGTCCGATCTCTGCAATATCATGTTGCGAGACAGTGCCCATATTCAGGAATTTGAAGCGGAGTGGCGGAACCGGAAGGCAAAAAGAAGCGGGGAACCGGAATATGAGCCTCTCTACACGGTTGCAGATGCGGATGCAGCAATCAGACTGCTTGCTCCGATCGATTACAACCAGAAGATTGTTCTTACAGAAGGAATAGAAGTTCGTTTCAATGATATGGGTCATCTTCTGGGATCGTCCAGTATTGAAGTATGGGTAACGGAAGAGAATGTAACCAGAAAGATTGTTTTTTCCGGAGATGTCGGTAATACGAATCAACCGATCATACGGGATCCGCAGCCGGTAAAAGAAGCGGATTATGTGGTGATTGAGTCTACATACGGAGACCGGACGCATGGGGAAGACATACCGGATTATGTAGGAGAATTTACGAGAATTTTGCGGGAAACATTCGCCAGAGGAGGTAATGTTGTGATCCCTTCCTTTGCAGTAGGACGTACACAGGAAATCCTGTATTTTATCCGGGAGATCAAAGAGAAAAATCTGATTCCGGAGTATCCGGGATTCGAAGTATATGTAGACAGTCCACTTGCGATTGAAGCTACGAATGTATTTAATAAAAACGTAAAATCCTGCTTTGATGAAGAGGCTATGGCACTGGTGGAGCAGGGAATCAATCCGCTTTTGTTCCAGGGACTTAAGACAACGATTACCAGTGAAGAATCCAAGATGATCAATTTCAATGAGAAACCGAAGGTGATCTTGTCTGCATCGGGAATGTGTGAGGCGGGACGTATCCGCCATCATCTGAAGCATAATCTGTGGAGAAAAGAATGTACGGTCTGCTTCGTGGGGTATCAGGCGGTGGGAACGCTTGGACGAAAACTCATCGAAGGTGCGGAAAGTGTCAAACTCTTTGGAGAGAATATTACGGTAAATGCGCATATTGAAGTATTAAAGGGCATCAGTGGTCATGCGGATATGAATGGACTTCTGAACTGGCTCGGAGGATTCGAGACGGTACCGCAGAGAGTCATTGTTGTACATGGAGAAGACACGGTTACAGATCATTTCTCAGGACTTGTGCATGAAAAGTATGGATGCAGGACGTTTGCTCCATATTCCGGAGGATGTATTGATCTTGTGACAAATGAGGTCATAAGTGAGGGAATCAGGGTTCCGAAAAAGGCGGCGGAGAAACCTTCAAGAGCGAGAGCTGCGAGTGCATTTAACCGTCTGGTTGCGGCAGCAAAACGTCTGCTGGATGTAGTCTATAAAAACGAAGGCCTTTCCAATAAGGATATGGCAAAATTTGAGACTCAGATCCAGAATCTGGCGGATAAATGGGATCGCAGTTAAAGGTGACAGAATTTGTCAAGGAGTAAAACTTTTAAAATTTTCCTGTCTGACAGAATAACAAAAAGCCATATGGAGAATCATTTTACTAGATTTATTATTCATCTAGCAGGAGGGTTTGAATTATGGCACAGGGAAAAGTTGAAATATGTGGTGTAAATACGGCAAAGCTTCCAATCCTGAAAGAAGAGGAGAAGGAAGCTTTGTTTGCGCGTATAAAGAAAGGGGATCAGAAAGCCAAGGAAGAGTATATCAAGGGAAATCTCAGATTGGTACTGAGCGTGATCAAAAGGTTTGGCGGCAATAATGAGAACCCGGATGATCTGTTCCAGATCGGATGTATCGGTCTGATCAAGGCAATTAATAATTTTAACACGGAGCTGGACGTAAAATTTTCTACGTATGCGGTACCCATGATTATCGGTGAGATCCGCAGATACATGAGGGATAATAATTCGATTCGCGTCAGCAGATCTTTAAGAGATACTGCGTATAAAGCAATCTATGCAAAGGAGAATTATATTCGCAGGAACCTGCGGGAACCTACTGTTCAGGAGATTGCAGAAGAGATTGGAATCTCAAAGGAAGATATTGTATTTGCCCTGGATGCCATACAGGTACCGATGAGCCTTCAGGAGCCGGTATATAATGATGGCGGTGATGCACTCTATGTGATGGATCAGTTGAGTGATAATAAGAATAAGGAGGAAAAATGGGTGGAAGATCTGTCGCTTCAGGCAGCGATGGATCATCTTGGAGAGAGAGAAAAGTATATCATCACACTTCGTTTTTTTGAAGGGAAGACACAGATGGAAGTGGCCGATGAGATTCATATATCGCAGGCGCAGGTAAGCCGGCTTGAAAAAAATGCATTAAAAACGATGCGTCAGTATCTGGTATCATAGCAGTGGTTCATATCCGGATTCCGGGGTTGTGCAGAAAAATGTTTTATCGGGGCATGACTTCGGAATTCTTTTATTACAGGAAAATGCGTTTTAAAACAGATGTATTTATACTTGCAATTTTATCTGCTGCATACTATGATATGTGCAGGAGGATTGTGTGTTATGAAAGCTTGTATATTTGATCTCGATGGAACATTAACTGATACATTGGATTCTATGCATTATTCTGTGAATGCAACGCTTCGTGAGATGGGACTTACGGAGATCACCCGGGAGCAGTGCAGAAGCTTTGTGGGAAACGGAGCCAGATACCTGATCAACCAGGCGCTTCGTGTGTCAGGAGATCCGCAGGGGCTGCGTCTGGATGAAGGTATGGAGATATATGGACGCATATTTGATGCAAATTGTACATATCATGTAACACCTTATGAAGGCGTCTGTCAGATGTTGGCTGCACTGAAGGAGAGAGGTGTGAAACTGGCGGTATTATCGAATAAGCCGGATCGGCAGACCGTAAAAGTAGTTCGGGAAATATTCGGAGAGGATACTTTTGATTATGCACAGGGGCAAAAAGAAGGCATTGCCAGAAAGCCGGAGCCGGATGGGATATACTGTCTGCTGGATCAGATGCATGTTACAAAGGAAGAGTGCCTGTATGTAGGAGATTCCGAGGTAGATATTAAGACAGGGCGTAATGCCAGGGTAAAGACGATCGGGGTATTGTGGGGATTTCGTGATCGGGAAACGTTAGAAGCTGCAGGGGCGCAGGAGATGATCGGACGTCCGGAAGAATTGCTGCAGTTTGTTTAAAATCTATCGAAAGGGAGGCGAGAGAATCATGTATGAGTATGATGAGGAATGTCTGAAAACGTTTCTTAAAAATCAGGGACAGCTTTTTGATGAACCTGTAGCAGGGACGTTGGAAGAGGCGGAAGCATTTCTGGAGGACTGTATGGCTGTTGTTGTTGACAGTATCAGTGAAGTCAGAGAATTCCTGGAAGAAGAGGGAATGGATGTGGAAGGAATGTCTGCTGAAGAGATGGAAGAGGCTGCAGAAGTGTTTGCGCTTCCTGACGGAAGATATCTGATTGTGGAAGGATAGTGAAACAAAACAGAAGAAAAGCCGTAACTACCTGGTAGTTTCGGCTTTTTTCAATGCTTCCTGTATGGCATTTATAATGATCTGGGAGGTATAGGGAGTCTCTTCGTCATATTGGATATTTTCCAGAGACTGTGTCTGATAGATCTGTTCGGCAAGATCTTCAATTGTCGGCTGTATCAGCGGATACATAGTTGTAATGGTATCATCCAGATTGGCGAACCGAATGGAATTGATGTGAGATTCGTCTACAGTAACTTCTACTTCAAGAGCTGTGTTGTTCAAGGTAAGCGTGGAAGTGTAGACGCCTGGTGTGTATCTGACATCTGTATCGGCGGCTGATTTTTTGCCGGGCGAAAACATAAATATCAAAAGCAGGATCAATAGAATTGCAAGAATTACAAAGACTATTGTGTAGATGATTTCTTTCATATGCAGCACGACGATTTTTGTTCTGGAACTCATAGCAGAGACCTCCTGTACTTTCCAAGATAGTTTTGTTCTATATAATGTATGAAAATAAAGTGCAGATTATGCATGCCGGAAAGGAAAACTCCGGAAGGAAATGCCGCCGGATTATTTTGCGTGACAAATCGGCATGCTTCTTGTAGAATGGTAAAGGAAAGAAACGGAGAGTGAGAGATATGTTTATTATTGCAGGACTTGGGAATCCAACGTTACAATACGAGGGAACGAGACACAATGTGGGATTTGATGTCATAGATACACTGGCTGAACGATATAATATATCTGTGGATACCAGGAAAAGCCGTGCGTTGATCGGAAAAGGTATGATCGAAGGTTATAAGGTGATTCTTGTCAAGCCGCAGACCTATATGAATCTGAGTGGAGAGAGTATCAGGTCACTGGTGGATTATTACAAAGTGGATGAAGAAAGTGAACTGATCGTTATTTACGATGATGTCAGTCTGGGCGTAGGACAGATTCGCATTCGGAAAAAAGGCAGTGCGGGGGGACATAATGGAATCAAGAGTATTCTTTCGGAACTGGGAACGGATGTATTTTTGAGAATCAAGGTCGGTGTTGGAGAAAAACCAGGAAAATATGATCTTGCAGATTATGTGCTCGGACATTTTTCAAAAGAAGAAAAAGAGCAGATGGAGAAAGGATACCAGAAAGCAGCGGACGCGGTGTCCATGCTTCTGAGTGGAGAGACCGAGGCTGCCATGAATCAATATAACAGGAAAGTAAAGCCTAAGGAGGCATAATTATGCAAGCTCTGATCAGGCCATTGAGTGATTTGGCGGAGTTTGAAGAACTCTGCAAAAATAAAACAGAAGTATCGGGAATGCTGCGTGTCTGCGGATGCGTGAATTCCCAGAAATCTCATATGATGTATGCGCTGAGCGATGGCTGTAAATATAAAGTCATCGCCTGTTCCAGTGAATCAAAGGCCCGGCAGGTGTATGAAGAATACCGTTTTCTGGATCCGAACACGTATTTGTATCCGGCAAAGGATCTGTTATTTTATCAGGCGGATATTCGAAGCAAAGAACTGGTGAGAAAAAGAATGGAAGTCATACAGGCAGTTACGACCGGGGAAGAGATGACCGTAGTCACCAGTTTTGATGCGTTTATGGATTCGCTTCTTCCAAAAGAAGTGATTGAAAATCGTATCATACGGATTCAGGGAGACAGCACGATCAGCCTTGATAAGATGGCAGAGAGGCTTACAGGAATCGGATACGACAGAGAAGTCCAGATTGAAGGTCCGGGTCAGTTTGCTGTCCGGGGAGGAATTCTGGATGTGTATCCCCTTACGGAGGAACAGCCTGTAAGGATTGAACTGTGGGGAGATGAGGTGGATTCTATCCGGACATTTGATGTAGAAACGCAGAGATCAATCGAGAACCTTTCGGAGATTGCCATCTGTCCGGCTGTCGAATTCCCGAAGGAGGAAGAAAGAGGGGTGTCCTTTCTGGATTATTTTCCAAAGGAGCAGACGCTTCTCTTTCTGGATGAGCCGGTGCGCCTGATTGAAAAAGGTCAGGGCGTGGAAGAAGAGTTCATGGAGGCACAGAAAAAAAGGATTGAAAACGGATATGAGATGACGAATGCGGAAGCCAGACTTTATCTGACGGAGGAGATCCTGAAGAAGATGAATGTTTACAGCAGTGTGGGCTTTTTTTCTCTGGACATGCGTTGTAAAGGGCTGGAAGTACGGAATACCATTCATATTCAGTCTAAAAATGTGAATCCCTATAACAACAGTTTTGAGATGCTGACACAGGATCTTAAGCGGCTGAAGAGAAACGGGTACCGGGTCATTCTGCTGTCCGGATCCAGGACAAGAGCCAGACGTCTGGCAGAGGATTTGAGAGATTATAACTTAAGCAGCTATTACAGTGATGATATGGATCGCGAGGTGCAGCCGGGAGAGATCATGACGGCATATGGATATATTGCAGAAGGCTATGAATACCCGATGATCAAGTTTACTGTGATTTCAGAGACGGATATCTTCGGAAAGAGCAGGAAGAAGAAAAAGCGAAAGGTCTATGAAGGAAGAAAAATCCAGAGCTTTTCGGAACTGAAGCCGGGAGATTATGTGGTTCATGAGAGTCATGGAATCGGAGTCTATCAGGGAATTGAAAAAATCGTAGTTGACAAGATCGCAAAGGACTACATGAAGATCTCTTATGCACAGGGGGGGAATCTGTATATTCCCGCAACCCAGCTTGATATGATCCAGAAGTATGCGAGTGCAGATGCAAAGAAGCCGAAGCTGAACAGGCTTGGGACACAGGAATGGACAAAAACCAAGACAAGAGTCCGGGGAGCTGTCCGGGAGATTGCGAAGGATCTGGTTCAGCTGTATGCGGCAAGGCAGGAGAAGCAGGGGTATGTATATGGGGAAGATACTGTCTGGCAGAAAGAGTTTGAAGAGATGTTTCCGTTTGATGAGACGGAAGACCAGATGCTGGCAATCGATGCTGTGAAGCGGGATATGCAGAGCCGAAAGATCATGGATCGTCTGATCTGCGGGGATGTAGGATTTGGTAAGACAGAGGTTGCGATTCGTGCCGCATTTAAAGCAGTGCAGGAAAACAAACAGGTGGTTTATCTGGTCCCGACAACGATTCTGGCACAGCAGCATTACAATACATTTTTACAGCGAATGAAGGATTTTCCGGTTCGGGTGGATCTGATGTGCAGATTCCGGACAGCGGCCCAGCAGAAAAAAACGATTGAGGATACAAAGCGCGGACTGGTTGATATTGTGATCGGTACTCATCGTGTATTGAGTGACGATCTGAAGTTCAAAGATCTGGGACTTCTGATCATTGATGAAGAGCAGCGGTTTGGTGTTCAGCACAAAGAGAAGATCAAAAAACTGAAGGAAAATGTGGATGTACTGACGCTGACCGCAACGCCGATTCCGAGAACGCTGCATATGAGCCTGATTGGTATCCGGGATATGAGTGTTCTGGAGGAAGCTCCGAATGATCGAATGCCGATTCAGACGTATGTCATGGAATATAATGATGAGATGGTCCGGGAAGCCATTGAGCGCGAATGTGCAAGGCAGGGACAGGTATATTACGTTTATAATCGTGTGGAAGATATTGCAGAAGTAACTGCACATGTGCAGAAGCTGGTGCCGGATGTGATGGTAGAATATGCACATGGACAGATGCGGGAGCATGAACTGGAGAGGATCATGTATGACTTTATTAACGGGGAGATTGATGTACTGGTATCGACGACGATTATCGAGACCGGTCTTGATATCTCCAATGTTAACACCATGATCATTCATGATGCGGACCGCCTGGGGTTATCCCAGCTTTATCAGCTCAGGGGAAGAGTAGGCAGATCCAATCGCATGGCATATGCATTCTTGCTGTACCGCAGAGACAAGCTTCTGAAAGAGGTGGCGGAGAAGCGTCTGGCTGCCATCCGGGAATTTACGGATCTTGGTTCCGGGTTCAAGATTGCCATGCGGGATCTTGAGATCCGGGGTGCGGGAAACCTTCTGGGAGCTGAACAGCACGGTCATATGGAAGCAGTCGGATATGATCTCTACTGTAAGATGCTCAATGAAGCAGTCAAGCATCTGAAGGGGGAGACGGAAGAAGAGGAAACGTATCATACGACAATGGATCTGAATGTGGATGCATATATTCCCGATTCCTATATACCAAATGAGTATCAGAAGCTGGATATCTACAAGAGAATTGCAGCGATTGAGAATCAGGAGGAGATGGAAGACATGACAGAAGAGCTGATTGATCGTTTCGGAGATATCCCGAGGAAAGTGGAGACTCTTCTTGCAGTTGCGGCTTTAAAGGCACAGGCACACAGTGTTTATGTAACGGCTGTGGAACAAAAAGGAGATACGTATACATTTACTATGTATGAAAAGGCAAAAGTTCATCCGGAACGTATCCCGCGTCTGATCAGCGATTTCAAAGGAGAACTCTGTTTTAAAGCTGAGACGGGAAGTCCTTGCTTTGTATATGAGAAAAAGAGACGCAGCAAAAAGGAGAAGAACACAGACGTCCTGGAAATCGTGAAAAAAGTGTTAAATGGAATTAAAGGATTGATTGAACCTTAAAAAAAGGCTATAATATAATGGTTAACGATACTAAGGAGGGTATGCAGAGGCATGAAAAAGAAAGTATTGACGCTTGCATTGACGGGAATGCTGGCAGTGACATCCCTGACCGGATGTGGATCTTTAAAGGAAGATGATGTGGTGGCAACTGTCGGAGATCAGAAGATCACTGCAGGAGTTGCAAACTTCTATGCAAGATATACACAGGCGATGTATGAGACTTATTACGCAGCTTATATGGGCGGAGATGATATGTGGACGACAGAGGTGGAAGACGGAAAGACCTACGAAGAGTCCATCAAAGAATCCGTTCTGGAAGAACTGGAGACGATGATCGTCCTGGAAAAGAATATGGATGCGTATGATGTGACACTTTCTGACGAGGAAAAAACGGCGATAGAAAATGCAGCAAAGACATTTGATGAGGCCAATGAAGATGCAGATAAGGAGAAGGTGTCAGGCTCGAAGGAAACGGTAGAGAGAGTCATGACGTTGATGACGATCGAGAATAAGATGCGTAATGCGATTCAGGCAGAGGTGGACACAGAGGTGAGCGATGAGGAAGCTGCACAGAAGAGCATGGAATACGTAGAATTTTCTTATCTGGCAGAGGACGGACAGACAGAGCTGTCTGATGATGAAAAAGCTTCTGTGAAAGAACAGGCTGAAGCATTTGCCGAGGGTGCTAAGACAGCGGAAGATTTTGATACTTATGTTACAGACCAGGGATATGAAGCACAGACAGCGACATTTGATTCCGAATCTACCAGTCCTGCAACAGAAGTGATCGAAGCGGCTGATCAGATGGCGGAAGGTGATGTCTCTGATATCATTGAGACAGACAGTGCGTGTTATGTAGTAAAGCTTACTTCTCTTCTGGACAGAGACGCAACGGATCAGAAGAAGGAGTCCATCATCAGCGAAAGACAGACCGAACTGTTTAATGATACCTGCACAGAACTGAAAGAAAAAGAAGAGATCAAAGTAAACAAAAACGTATGGAAAAAGGTAGATTTCCAGAAACTGAGCGTTACATTCAGGCAGGAAGAGTCAGAGACTACAACGGAAGATTAAGAAGCGTTATGATATGATGACAAAACGGAACCCGAGGAGCTTATGTGAGTACCCCGGGTTCTTTTTATCATAGCAGGCTGATTTTCAGAAATTGCATATGAGTAGAGGGAGGAAGACAATGGCAGCTATTATTTTTCATGAGGAAACTAAGACATTTCACCTGTACAATGAGCAGATCAGTTATGTGATGTGCGTGTTGGAAAACGGGCATCTGGGACAACTGTATTTTGGAAAACGGATTCATGATAAGAGTGATTTTTCTTATCTGGTTGAAAAAGCTCCAAGACCAATGACTTCTTATGTCTTTGAGGGTGACCGTACCTTCTCGCTGGAGCATATCCGACAGGAATATCCGGTATACGGAACGACGGATTATCGGCATCCTGCGGTAGAGATCCTTCAGGAGAACGGAAGCAGAATCAGTGATTTTCAATATGTGGAACATTTTACCGGCTGGTAAGTCCATTTGAAAGCAATGAAACAGTATGGATGGTGGTCAGTGAAGATCGGAACACGGCACTGGTTGGCTGGTACCGTGTATTAAACGGGGTGAATATGCCTTACAGAAGAGTGAAGCTTCAGGGACTGCGTACGGATGTGGTATATGAAAATGAGTTCAGTCATACAGAACATTATGGCGACGAACTGATGAATCTTGGGCTGATCACTTCAGATGCGACTTCAGGGGAGATTACTGGGGAGTTGGTTCCGTGTACCGATTTTGAATCACGGATCTATGTGCTGAAAGCAAAGCAGGAGTTACTCTATTAAAATCATAGATTGCAATAAAAAGTGATAAACGGTCATAAGACCAGTAAACATGGGATTGGTGGCCGTTTTTCCTTTTTTTACAGCAAAAGGTGCTCAATGAGGATAACAATACAGATGAGTATGTGGTGTATGAAGAAGACTGTTGCGAGAATGAAAAAGACCTTGAAAATTTAACACGAAACGAAATATATATTTTTCTCCGTGTTAAGATTTCAAGGTCTGGGATATTATTTCATAAATGTGGATACAATATCATTGACCAGCTTGCCGTCGGCTTTTCCCTTTACTTTCGGCATCAGGTTTTTCATAATCTTTCCTTTGTCTTTTGCGGTTGGCGCGTCCAGTCCCATCTCAGCAAGAACAGAAGCAACCACTTCTTTGATCTCGGCCTCGTCCATCATCTTCGGAGCATATTGCTCTAAAACAGCCAGACGTTTGCTGCATTCTTCAATGATCTCGGTGCGGTCTGCAGGAGTCATATCCAGTGTCTCTTTTGTCTGCTTGATTTCCTTTAGGATTACCTGTGTTTCTTCCTCGGGCGTTAAGTCAGAGCGTTTATCAATGGCTTTATTCTTAAGGGCTGCAAGCAGCATGGATAATGTTTCTTTGGTTTCTTTGTCGCCGGCTTTCATGGCTTTGACCATGTCGGCACGAACTTCTTCAATTTTACTCATGATTCATTCCTCCTATCATTGTCTGATGCTATTATACAAAAATATGCATCAAATATCCAGTCCCAATCGATCTGACATTCAAACATGAAATCGCTTCATTCACTCAAAATGTATTGTCGAAAAAAGGAAACTTTGTTAAGATGAGGACAATCAAGAAAGGAAGTGAAGAGCTTATGGCAATGATACAGGATGCTTATATGACGGTTATCTGGCTGGTTCTTCTGATCCTGCTCCTGCTTGTTGAGATCATTACGGTGGGGCTGACCAGTATCTGGGCAGCAGGAGGTGCCCTGATCGCACTTCTTCTGAGTGTGCTGAATGTGCCCCTCATATGGCAGATCGTCGCGTTCTTTGTTGTGACATTCGTGCTTTTGTGGTTTACAAGGCCGTTTGCAGTGAAGTTCATTAATTCACAGCGGGAAAAGACGAATTATGAGGGAATCATAGGTAAGACGATCCGTATTGCGGAGAAGGTGGATAATCTTCATCAGACAGGAATGGCGGTGGTAAATGGTCAGGAGTGGACGGTGAGAGCAGAGGATGACGATGAGATTCTGGAGCCGGAGACACTGGCAAAAGTAGTAAACATTTCAGGAGTCAAATTAATTGTAAAAAAGTATGAGGAGGAGTAGCTTATGTTGAGTGTTGGATTAGTAGTATTGATCATTCTTGTAATTATTATTATGTTGTTATTGATTTCATGTATCAAGATCGTACCGCAGGCAAGAGCGATGGTTGTGGAACGTCTGGGTGCATATCAGGCAACCTGGAATACAGGACTTCATTTTAAGGTGCCGATCATTGACAGAGTGGCGAGAAAAGTGGACTTAAAAGAGCAGGTAGTAGACTTTGCACCGCAGCCGGTAATTACAAAAGATAACGTAACCATGCGGATAGACACGGTTGTATTCTATCAGATCACAGATCCGAAGATGTTCTGTTACGGGGTTGCGAATCCAATCATGGCGATTGAAAACCTGACGGCAACAACTCTTCGTAATATCATCGGTGATCTGGAGCTGGATCAGACATTGACCTCCAGGGAGACGATCAATACCAAGATGCGTGCTTCATTGGATGAGGCGACGGATCCATGGGGAATCAAGGTCAATCGAGTAGAGCTCAAGAATATCATTCCTCCGTCAGCGATCCAGGATGCAATGGAGAAACAGATGAAGGCGGAACGTGAACGAAGAGAAGCAATCCTGCGTGCGGAAGGTGAGAAAAAATCTACAATTCTGGTTGCAGAAGGACAAAAGGAATCGGCGATTCTGGATGCAGAAGCAGAAAAACAGGCAGCGATTCTCCGCGCAGAGGCGAAAAAGGAAGCTATGATCCGTGAAGCAGAAGGTGAGGCAGAGGCAATCCTGAAAGTGCAAAAGGCCAATGCAGATGGTATCCGGTTCCTGAAAGAGGCCGGTGCAGATGAGGCAGTTCTTACAATGAAGAGTCTGGAAGCATTTGAAAAGGCGGCTGACGGACAGGCGACCAAGATCATTATTCCATCAGAGATTCAGAGTCTGGCAGGCCTGGCAAAGAGTGCAAAAGAAATCATCGCTGAATAGAGAATGATCATTGGATTATTGGACAGAATCGTATTCAGAATTCCAGAATCAGAGAGGGGGAGGTCTGATGGTACATGTGTTACTTCTGGAGGACGATCAGAATTCCAGAGAGGCTCTGGAAAAGATGTTAACAGATTATTCGGAAGAGATACGCGTACATACTGCCTCCTCTTATGCGGAGGCAAAACATCTTCTGAAGTCAGAGATCCGATATGGTCTGTTCCTGCTGGACGTGAATCTTGGAGGGGCAGACCGGGAGGATATCGGAGGGATTCTCTTCGCAAGAGAAGTCCGGGAACAGTTTCGGTATACGTTTACTCCGATCGTGATGGTGACTGCGATCGGTGCTATGGAGATGCAGGCTTACCGTGAACTGCACTGTTATCAGTATATTATGAAGCCGTTTTGTCCGGAGCAGGTGAAGGAAGTGGTTCGTAAAGTGCTGGATAAGGAAAAACAGGAGGATCCTCCGGTCATCCATGTCAGGAAGGATGGAGTCAACTATCAGGTGAAATGTGATAATATCCGATATATAGAAGCAATCCCAAGGGGAATACGGATCCATATGAAAAACGGAAACTGGGATATTCCGTATATCAGTCTGAAGCAGATTCTTTCGAAGATTCCAGAGGATATGTTTCTCCAGTGTCATCGGATGTTTGTGGTCAACCGAAGAGAGGTGGAGTACTTTGATACGGTGAACCGTGTGATAAAGTTGAAGGACTGTAAGGATGTTGTGGAGATAGGTGTGACGTATAAGTCAGAGATCGGGAGGCTTGTCAGTGATTGAGTGGGTAAGAAAGTTTTTATATCGAATCTTTTGTGTGCTGGCACTTCTGGTGTCCGTATATCTGGTTGTAGATTTTCTGATCAGCAGAACATTTGATTATCGGATCTTCCTTATGTTTCTGCTGATGGTTGTTGTGGTTCTCTGGGGGATTGCAGACTGGCGAAAGACTTATATGCTCATGTTGAAACAGGAGGCAGAGCTCAAGCTGTATCAGCACTATATCCAGCCACTGGAAGAACTGGTTAAGGAGATCCGTATCAAGCAGCATGAATTTGATAATCATATGAATGCCATATTGAATATGCATCTGACGGTGGACAACTATGAAGAATTGGTAGCAAGACAGTCGGAATATATCACGGAAGTAGTCAGAGATGATGAAAGCAGGCAATATCTTCCGCTCCTTCGGATCAGTGACAAAGTGCTTGCCGGATTTCTATACAGTAAGATCGTGCGGGCGCCTTTTTATGTAAAAACAGAGGTGGAAGTAAAGAGCCTGGAGATTATCTCCGGTATCTCAGAGCATCACTTGATCGAGATTGTCGGAACACTGGTAGATAATGCTTATGAGGCATGCACAGAAGCAAAGAATCAGGTCATGATGGAGATAGATTCCGAACATGACCGACTGGTATTTTCCATAAAGAACCAGATCGATGAAGAAAAAGTCGGTGAGATCAACCGCTTTTTTGAAAAAGGATATTCGACGAAAAGTGATGCGGGGAAACACGGGCTGGGATTATACAATGCAAAAATGTTGATTCAGAAGTATAAAGGAGATATCTTCGTATGTACAGACAAAGTGGATGGTAACAATTATATCAGCATACGGATCGTTGTGTAGAAAAACATTATAGAAGATTAAGGATGCTTTGACTTCAGTGGCTTCTTTTTGTATAATGAAAAAAACAAAAGGGGAAAAAGGATGGGAAAAGTAAGATTAGGATCAACAGGAATTATTGTGAACAAAACCGGGTTTGGGGGACTTCCGATTCAGAGAATCAGTGATGAGGCTGCGGAAAAGCTTTTGTGGATGGCCTATGATGCGGGAATTAATTTCTATGATACCGGAAAAACTTATTCGGACAGCGAAGTAAAGTTGGGAAGAGTTTTGTCCAAAGTAAGGAACAACGTATACATAGCGACAAAAACTCCTGCAAAGAATGCAGAGGATTTCTGGAAGGATCTGGATTCGTCACTGGAAAGGCTGCAGACGGATTACATTGATATTTACCAGTTCCATAATCCTCCGTTTTGTCCAAAGCCGGGAGACGGAACCGGCTTGTATGAGGCGGCGTTGGAAGCAAAAGCACAGGGAAAGATCAAACATATTGGAATATCCAGCCATAAAATACCAGTTGCTGAAGAAGTGATTGCATCTGGGCTGTATGAGGTACTTCAGTTTCCTTTCTGTTATCTTGTGTCGGAAAAAGATATGGAGATTGTGGAAGCCTGCAAAAAAGCGGATATTGGATTTATTGCAATGAAAGCTCTTGCCGGAGGTGTGATCAATAATGCAAAGTCAGCATATGCTTTTCAGGAACAATACGATCATGTTGTTCCGGTTTGGGGAATCCAAAGGGAAAGTGAACTTCGGGAATTCATTTCCTATATGAATCATCCGCCGGTAATGGATGAGGAAATGAAGGCCGTGATAGAGAAGGATATCCGGGAACTGAGCGGGGATTTTTGCAGAGGATGTGGATATTGTCTTCCATGCCCGGCGGGAATTCCGATTAACAACTGTGCCAGAATGTCACTGTTGCTTAGAAGATCTTCGTTGCAGACTTTTCTGGGAGAAGCATGGCAGGAGAATATGAAGAAAATTGAAAATTGTATTAATTGTGGAGCATGTGCCAGCAGATGTCCATATGGATTGAATCCTCCGGAAATGCTTCGCAGAAATTATGAAGACTATAAAGCGGTTTTGGAAGGGAAAGTATCTGTAACTCGGTGAGAAAGAGTGAGATTGTATTCTGACCCGGAAGAAACAGGTATAAAAAACCTCCATTTACAGATACTATTTCCAGAAACGGAAAGTAAAGTAAAAAAGTACTGCAAATGGAGGATTTTTATTATGAAAGCTACAGGCATCGTGAGAAGAATCGATGATCTTGGTCGGGTGGTCATCCCAAAGGAGATCAGGCGAACATTAAGGATCCGGGAGGGGGATCCGCTGGAAATCTTTACAGATCGGGAAGGTGAGATCATCCTGAAAAAATATTCTCCGATTGGAGAATTGTCTACATTTGCCAGACAATATGCAGAAAGTCTGTCTCAGACGGTTGGATGTCTGGTGTGTGTCTGTGATATGGATCAGATCATAGCAGCCTCCGGAAATGGCAGGAAAGAGCTGCAGGATCAGTATATCAGCAGAGCGCTTGAGAAACTTCTGGAGGAGCGAAAATCGATGGCGGCAACATACGGCGAGAAAAAATATGTTCCGCTTACAGATGTGTCAGGGGAAGCATATGTATATGAAGTGATCTGTCCGATCATCTGCGAAGGAGATGTGATTGGAGGTGTAATTCTTCTGTCGAAAGAAGAGAAGAAGAAACTGACCGAAACAGAACAGAAGATGGCATCCTGTGCCGCTGCTTTTCTGGGAAGGCAGATGGAACAATAGAGGAATAAATTGAATTCTCTCATCATAACCTGTGATAGACAAGGAGGGATGGGATGAATAGAAGAATGCAAAAAGATTCCAAAGTGATGTGGGTGCTTAAGTCGCTTCTGGTTGCCTATGTGATTACAGGAATACTGCTGCTCGTGCTTGCAATGGCTTTGTATAAACTGGAATTAAATGAAGGAATCATTCAGGCGGCTGTTACTGCAATCTATGTGGTGTCGACGCTGATTGGAGGAATCGCGATCGGCAAGCTTGCCGGAACCAGAAGATTCCTCTGGGGGCTGGGGATAGGAATCAGCTATTTTGCTCTTCTGCTTCTGATTACGCTTGGAGTATATCACACACTGAAAGGAAGCGGAACCGGCATAGTGACGACTCTGATTCTCTGTGCAGGAGGCGGTATGATCGGAGGAATGATATCTTGAAACGGAGGGAGTTACGAAACACAAATCTTTCACAGGCAATATAAAAGGATTGCGAAAATATTACCAAGATGTTATAATAGCATAAGTTAAGCAAAGGTAAGGAGGGATACGGTCATGAAACATGTGAAATCATTGAACAAACCCATGAACAGTAATCTGAAAAAGAGCGGATGCGGCGAATGTCAGACATCCTGCCAGTCAGCATGTAAGACTTCCTGTACAGTAGGAAACCAGACTTGCGAACACAACAAATAATTTAAAACCATATGGAATACTCGGGACAGCGGTCTTATGGGTCGCTGTTTCTTGTTGTCCATGGATTTATAGAAGGGAGAACAACAGCCTTGATACACCAGTATCGTAATAATGGATATAATATAATCATGGATGTCTATAGTGGATCTGTCCATGTAGTAGATGATGTATGTTATGACGTGATAGAGAAGTTAAACACGCCTGAGGAGGAACCGACGGCGGAATCTTTGAAGCAGCCGGAAGTACTTGAAAAGCTGAATGCAGAACTGGGACAGACCTATGAAGTGGATGAGATCCGGGATGCGCTGGCAGATGTGATTGAGCTGACAGAAGGCGGACAGCTGTTTGTAAAAGATACATATGAATGTATGGTTGATATTGTGAAACAGAGGAAAACGGTTGTAAAAGCACTCTGTCTTCATATTGCCCATGACTGTAATCTTGCATGTAAGTACTGCTTTGCGGAAGAAGGCGAGTACCATGGAAGACGTGCGCTGATGAGCTATGAGGTCGGAAAGAAAGCGCTGGACTTTCTGATTGAAAATTCCGGTAACCGGCATAATCTGGAAGTGGATTTCTTTGGAGGAGAGCCTCTGATGAACTGGCAGGTGGTAAAAGACCTGGTGGCATATGGAAGAGAGCAGGAGAAGATTCATGATAAGCACTTCCGGTTCACGGTTACGACGAACGGCGTATTGCTGAATGATGAGATTCAGGAATTTATCAATAAAGAGATGGATAATGTAGTTTTAAGTCTCGACGGAAGAAAAGAAATCAATGATCAGATGCGTCCGTTCCGAAATGGAAAAGGAAGCTATGACCTGATTGTACCGAAGTTCCAGAAACTGGCGGACAGTCGCAATCAGGAGAAGTATTACATCCGCGGAACATTTACCAGAAATAATCTGGACTTTTCCAATGACATCCTGCATTTTGCAGATCTTGGGTTCAAACAGATGTCCATCGAACCGGTGGTCGGAGACGAAAGTGATCCGTACGCAATCCGCAGGGAAGACCTTCCGCAGATCATGGAAGAGTATGACAAGCTTGCCAAGATCATGATTGAACGTGAAAAAGAAGGAAAAGGTTTTAATTTCTTCCATTTTATGATAGACTTAAACGGTGGGCCCTGTGTTGCCAAGAGACTGTCAGGGTGTGGTTCCGGAACAGAGTATCTGGCAGTGACTCCGTGGGGAGATCTGTATCCGTGTCATCAGTTTGTCGGGCAGGAAGATTTCCTGATGGGAAATGTAGATGACGGTATTGTAAGACCCGGGATTGCAGACGATTTCAGAAGCTGCAATGTATATTCCAAAGAAAACTGCAGAAACTGTTTTGCCAAGTTCTACTGCAGCGGCGGATGCATGGCCAATTCCTATAATTTCCATGGAACAATCCACGATACATATGAGATCGGCTGTGAAATGCAGCGGAAGCGTGTGGAATGTGCGATTATGATAAAAGCTGCGCTTGCAGAGTAATATACCAATCATAAAGGCAGAAAGGAAGTAAAAGATGAAAAAAGGAAAAAGTATACTGAGTCTTGTTCTGACTGGAATCCTGATTGCACTCATGGGATTTACAGTTCTGGTGGGATTCGGTAAAACAGGAACCGGTGCGATGAAAAATATCAAACTGGGACTGGATCTGGCAGGTGGTGTCAGTATCACTTACCAGGTAAAGGATGACAATCCGACGGAAGAAGAGATGAGTGACACGATCTACAAACTCCAGAAGCGTGTGGAACAGTACAGCAATGAGTCCAGCGTATATCAGGAAGGAAAAGACCGTATCAATATTGAGATACCGGGTGTAACAGATGCAAATACGATTCTAGATGAACTTGGAAAACCGGGATCTCTGGAATTCCAGACACAGGACGGAGAGACAGTGCTTACCGGTTCTGATGTAAAGAGTGCGTCAGCAAAATCCGGTGAGGATGATATGGGAAATAAGGAATATTCTGTAGAACTGAATCTGAATGAAGAGGGAACAGAAAAGTTTGCAGAGGCGACAGAAGCGAATGTCGGAAATCAGATTTCCATTATCTATGACGGCGAAGTCATCAGCAGCCCGGTCGTACAGCAGGCAATTACCGGCGGACAGGCTTATATTACCGGAGATTTTACTTATGAAGAGGCGGATGCTCTGGCTTCTACGATCCGTATTGGTGGTCTGAAACTGGAACTGGAAGAGTTACGTTCCAATGTAGTCGGAGCGCAGCTAGGCGAACAGGCAGTCAGTACCAGCTTAAAAGCAGGTGTGATCGGTCTGATCATCATATTCCTGTTTATGATCTGGGTATATTATCTCCCGGGTCTGGCATCCAGTCTTGCCCTGATTATTTATACAGAGATTGTGTTACTGATATTGAATGCATTTAATATCACGCTGACACTTCCTGGTATTGCAGGTATCATCCTGAGTATCGGTATGGCGGTTGATGCGAATGTTATCATCTTTGCGCGTGTACGTGAAGAGATGACGAAGGGAAAGAGCGTCAAGAATTCTCTGAAGACCGGCTTCCAGAAAGCAATGTCTGCGATCGTTGACGGTAATGTTACGACCCTGATCGCGGCAGCGGTACTCTGGTTCAAGGGTTCAGGTACGGTAAAGGGCTTTGCACAGACACTGGCAATCGGTATTATCGTATCCATGTTCACTGCACTGGTGATTACACGTCTGATCGTATTTGCGTTCTATGGAATCGGCTTAAAGAGTGAGAAACTGTACTATCGTCCGAAAAAAGAAAGAACACCGGTCAATTTCCTTGGGAAGAAACATGTGTTCTTTGCAGTATCACTGGCGATCATTTTGATCGGATTTGCAGTGATGGGTGTAAATTCCTCCAGAGGAAACGGAGCACTTGCTTATGGTCTGGACTTCAAGGGCGGTACCTCTACGACGGTAGAATTTGATAAAGATTACACAATTGATGAGATCGATCAGGAGATCGTTCCTGTTGTAGAAGAAGTGACAGGAGATCATAATGTACAGACACAGAAGGTGGCTGGTTCCAACCAGGTGATCATTAAAACAGTGACACTGGAACTGGATCAGCGTGAAGCACTGAATCAGGCACTGGCAGAAAACTTTGGAGTAGATGAATCTACGATAACAGCGGAGAATATCAGTTCTACGATCAGTAATGAGATGCGTCAGGATGCAGTTGTCGCAGTGATCATAGCAACGATTTTTATGCTTCTGTATATCTGGTTCCGTTTCAAAGATGTGCGTTTTGCAACGAGTGCAGTTACAGCATTGCTTCATGATGTATTGGTGGTACTGGCATTCTATGCAGTGACGAGAATCTCAGTTGGTAATACATTTATCGCATGTATGCTGACGATCGTTGGTTACTCCATCAATGCAACCATCGTTATCTTTGACCGTATCCGTGAGGAACTTCATTACCAGACGAAGACAACAGATCTTGCAGAAGTGGTGAATAAGAGTATTACCCAGACCCTTACAAGAAGTATCTATACTTCACTGACAACATTTGTCATGGTAGCGATACTGTTTATCATGGGAGTAAGCTCTATTCGTGAATTTGCAGCACCGCTGATGGCAGGTATCATATGCGGCGGATATTCTTCTGTATGTATTACAGGTGCACTGTGGTATGTAATGAAGGTAAAGATCGGTAAGAAGCCGGCTGTAAAAGGCAATAATAAAAAGTAGGAATAAAATGAAAAGGAAAGAAAGCGGCTGTGACTATTGATGAGGCACGGCTGCTTTTTCGATACAGGGAGAGAAGAAAATGGAACGGTGGACACTTCTGAGGAAAGGTGCGGATTTTGAAAGAATCGGAAAAAAATATGGAATCAGTCCAAGACTCGCATGCCTGATCCGTAACAGAGATGTCATTGGAGATGCAGCCATTGAACGATATCTGAACGGTACAATCGTGGATCTGTACGACGGTATGCTGATGAAAGATATGGGCAAAGCGATTGATATTCTGAGGGAAAAAATAGCAGATGGAAAACGGATCCGCATCATTGGCGATTATGATATCGATGGGGTAAATGCAACGTATATTCTCCTGGAAGGACTGGAAAAAGCAGGTGCTGTTGCAGACAGCGATATTCCGGACCGCATCACAGATGGATATGGATTGAATGTGGATCTGATTGAGCGGGCATATCGGGATGGAATTGATACACTGGTTACCTGTGATAATGGAATTGCGGCAGCAGAAGAGATTGCATATGGAAAACGTCTCGGTATGACGATTATCGTGACAGATCATCATGAGGTTCCGTATGCGGAAGAAACTGGTCAAAAGGTATATCTTCTTCCTCCGGCTGACGCGGTGATCGATCCAAAGCAGCCGGGATGTGCGTATCCATACAAAGGTCTGTGTGGCGCCGCTATTGCCTATAAAGTAGTGGAAGCATTGACAGAGGCTATGGGGGCGGATGCCAGTGATCTGGATTACCTGATTGAGAATGTGGCGATTGCTACAGTCGGAGATGTGATGGATCTGGAGGATGAGAACCGGATCTTTGTAAAAGAAGGTCTTCAGATGCTGCGGCGAACACACAGCTACGGGCTGAATGCGCTGATCGAATGTACTGGTGTGGAAAAAGAACGACTGAATGCCTATCATATCGGTTTCGTGTTGGGACCGTGCATGAATGCCGGCGGGCGGCTGGACACGGCGAAGAGAACACTTAGGCTTCTGCGTGCAGCGGGAAAAAAGGAAGCGGATATTCTTGCGGGAGATCTGAAAGCGCTGAATGACAGCAGAAAAGATCTGACGGATGTGGCGGTAGAAAAGGCAAAGCATCAGGTGGAGGCAACCGGGATGCTTGCGGATCGAGTGCTGGTCATCTATCTCCCGGATTGTCATGAGAGCCTTGCGGGAATTGTAGCCGGCAGAATCAGAGAAACCTATTATCGTCCGGTACTTGTTCTTACAGATTCGGAGTGTGCAGTCAAAGGTTCAGGCAGATCGATTGATGCATACAATATGTATGAGGAACTGAGCAGATGTAAAGAATTATTGTTAAGATTCGGGGGACATAAGCTGGCAGCCGGGATATCACTGGAAAGAAATAATGTAGAGAAGCTTCGTCTTATGTTGAATGAAAATTGTGTCATGACACCGGAAGATCTGATGGAAAAAGTAACGATCGATATGGAACTTCCCTTTTCCTGTGTCAGTGAATCTCTGGTACAGGAACTGTCGCTTCTGGAACCGTTTGGAAAAGGGAATACAAAGCCGGTTTTTGCGGCAAGAAATGTAGAGCTTCTAAGCGGACGGATTCTGGGCAGAAACAAAAACGTTCTGAAGATGCAGGTAAGAGATACAACCTATACGACAATGGAGGCACTTTTGTTTCGTGGTGTGGAAGAGTTTTTGGAATATCTGGAACAGAAGTATGGGAAGCCTGCTGTACATTCATTTTTAAATGGAAAAGATGGCGGAATGTCTGTATCAGTAACATTTTACCCGGATATCAATGAATATCGCGGAAGAGTCACACCGCAGATTGTCATTACACATTATCGATAAACGTGTAGAATTATGCAGAATAATTTGAAAATTACAGGAAGTAATGCTATACTAAATAAGTATTTTAATAGAATGGAGAGATTATCATGAAACCGATAGAAGAATATGTGAGAAGTATTCCGGATTTTCCTGAACCGGGAATTATATTCAGAGATGTAACCAGCGTTCTGCAGGATGCAGACGGACTGGCACTGGCCATCGATCTGATGCAGGAAAAACTTAAGGATGTTGACTTTGATGTGATCGTCGGACCGGAATCAAGAGGATTCATTTTTGGCGTTCCGATCGCGTATAATCTGCACAAACCATTTATACCAATCAGAAAAAAAGGAAAACTTCCGTGTGAAACGGTTTCAATTCGATATGAACTGGAATATGGTACGGCGGAGATTGAGATGCACCGTGACGCGATCAAGCCGGGACAGAAGGTTGTTATCATTGACGACCTGATTGCTACAGGCGGAACCAACGAGGCTATGGTGAAGCTGATCGAAGGACTGGGAGGAGAGGTTGTAAAAACGGTTTTCCTCATGGAACTTGCAGGATTAAAGGGAAGAGAAAGACTTCAGGGATACGATGTGGATTCTGTGATCATCTATCCGGGGAAATAAAAGAAAAGAAAATTTAGAAGGGAAGGAGGCATTAATATGTCAAAGGTAACGACTTATGAATCGCTGGATGACCGTATTGCACCGGAGGCTCTGACGAAAGACAATGCAAAGGGACTTGAAGTAGTGGATGGTCATGCAGTAAAAGATAAGAATGATTATGAGAATCCAGATCGTCTGTATGACATGTTAATTGCCCGTATCCGTAAGTATCATCCATCGACCGATGTTACAATGATTGAGAAAGCGTATGAACTTGCTTCCAAGGCCCACGGAGATCAGAGAAGAAAGTCCGGAGAGCCGTATATTGTACATCCGCTCTGGGTTGCGATCATTCTGGCAGATCTTGAGATGGACAAAGAGACGATTGCTTCAGGCATGCTTCATGACGTTGTGGAAGATACAGAGGTTACTGAAGATGAGATAAAGAGGGAATTTGGAGAAGAGGTGGCGCTGCTTGTAGACGGCGTTACCAAGCTGGGAAGATTGTCATATTCTTCCGATAAATTAGATGTACAGGCAGAAAACTTAAGAAAGATGTTTCTTGCGATGGCAAAGGATATCCGTGTTATTATTATCAAGCTTGCAGACCGTCTGCATAACATGCGTACGCTGCAGTTCATGACGCCTGCAAAGCAGAAGGAAAAGGCGAAAGAGACGATGGATATCTATGCACCGATCGCACAGAGGCTCGGTATATCCAAGATCAAGACAGAGCTGGATGATCTTGCACTGAAGTATTCTCAGCCGGAAGTGTTTTTTGATCTGGTCAGTCAGATCAATGCAAGGAAAACGGAACGGGAAGAGTTTGTTCAGCAGATTGTTGAAGAAGTGTCAACACACATGAAAAATGCCAATATCAAAGCAGAAGTGAATGGGCGTGTCAAACATTTCTTCAGTATCTATAAGAAGATGGTCAATCAGGACAAAACGGTGGATCAGATCTATGATCTGTTTGCTGTGCGGATCATCGTGGATTCTGTGAAAGACTGCTATGCGGCTCTGGGTGTGATCCACGAGATGTATACGCCGATTCCGGGAAGATTCAAGGATTATATTGCCATGCCGAAGCCGAATATGTATCAGTCCCTTCATACAACACTGATGAGTTCGGTAGGACAGCCGTTTGAGATCCAGATCCGTACAGAAGAAATGCATAAGACAGCGGAATATGGTATTGCGGCACACTGGAAATACAAAGAATCCAATGATGGTAAGAAGAGTGTGGAAGCGCAGGAAGAAGAGAAGTTAAGCTGGCTTCGTCAGATTCTGGAATGGCAGAGAGATATGTCAGATAACCGGGAATTTCTGAATCTGATCAAAGGAGACCTGGATCTGTTTGCAGAAGATGTATACTGTTTTACTCCGCAGGGGGATGTAAAAAATCTTCCGAACGGATCTACTCCGATTGATTTTGCATATGCGATTCACAGTGCGGTCGGTAATAAGATGGTTGGTGCCAGAGTCAATGGAAAGCTGGTAAATATTGATTATAAGATCCAGAACGGAGACAGAATCGAGATTCTGACATCTCAGAATTCCAAGGGACCAAGCCGTGACTGGCTGAATATTGTAAAGAGTACACAGGCAAAGAATAAAATCAATCAATGGTTTAAAAAGGAATTTAAGGAAGATAATATCATAAAAGGAAAAGATATGATTGCTGCCTACTGTAAGGCAAAATCAATCAATCCGAGTGATATTATGAATCCAAAGTATCAGGAGGTTGTCCAGAGAAAATATGGATTCAAGGATTGGGATGCTGTACTGGCAGCCATCGGACATGGCGGTCTGAAGGAAGGTCAGGTAGTGAACCGCCTGATGGAGGAGTACAGTAAGGAACATAAGCAGGAGCTTACGAATGAAGTTGTACTGGAGAGAGTCGCAGAGGCAGCCAGAAATAAGGTACACATTGCCAAGTCAAAGAGCGGAATTGTCGTAAAAGGAATCGATGATATGGCAGTCCGTTTCTCCAGGTGCTGCAGTCCGGTCCCGGGTGACGAGATCGTAGGATTTGTGACCAGAGGAAGAGGTCTTTCCATTCATCGTACGGACTGTGTGAATATGATCCATCTGACTGAGGCAGAGCGGGCGCGTCTGATTGAGATTGAGTGGGAAAATGATGTGGCAGATCAGAATGTGGGTCAGTATCTGGCAGAGATTAAGATGTATGCTTATGACAGACAGGGAATGCTGATGGAGATCTCAAAGATCTTTACGGCAGAAGATGTAGATGTCAAATCCATGAATGTTCGAACCAGTAAGCAGGGAACAGCGACGATAGAAACCGGATTTATCGTTCACGGAAGAGAAGAACTGTCTAAAGTGATCAAGAAGCTTCGGCAGATTGAAGGAATCATAGAAATAGAAAGGACGACAGGTTAGAGCGGATATGAAGATTGAGAGATTTGTTACAGGAATAATCAGTACCAATTGTTATCTGGTGATCAATGAAGAAACCAGACAGACTGTTGTTATTGATCCGGCGGATTGTCCGAAATATCTGATGAATCACATTAAGGAAGAGGGATATCAGATAGAGGCAATTCTTCTTACACATGGACATTTTGACCATATGATGGGGATCGATAAGTTTTTAAATGAATTCAAGGTTCCGGTTTATGTACATGAGGATGACGAGGATGCGATGAACGATCCGGGATTGAATCAATCTGCTACTTATACAGCGGGATATACATTTTCCAGGGCACAGTATATCAGAGGAGGGCAGACGCTTTCGATTGCCGGTTACAGGTTTCAGGTGATTCATACTCCGGGACACACCAAAGGAGGCTGCTGTTATTATATAGCAGAGGAAAATGTACTTTTCAGCGGAGATACACTGTTTCAGATGTCTGTCGGACGTACGGACTTCCCGAACAGCAGTACTTCTGATCTGATTCATTCTGTGCGTGATAAGCTTCTGGTGCTGCCGGAAGAGACACATGTGTATCCGGGACATATGGGAGAGACCACGATTGGTTATGAAAAGACCCATAATCCTTATGTATAGGGAGTACGAAGTGTTTGCCTGACTGTCAGAATGGAGAAGAAAGATGATTCAGATTATATGTAAAAGTGAAGCTTATACTTATAATACGTATCATATGATGAAGGCTTTTTATCCGTCTGAGGAGATATCCTGTCAGACGGAGGAAAAAGCCTCTAATTATGTAACGGTAAAGCTGCCAGAGGAGCAGGAAGAAGAGGTACTGCAGATCAAAGAAGAGCAGATCTGTGCCACGGCAGATGAAAGAGAAAAAAAATACCAGATTGATATTCAGCTGTATGATCTGCTGAAAGAAAAAACGGGACGGGAACTTGCGTGGGGAATCCTGACCGGGGTCAGACCAACCAAGATTGCGATGCAGGAGCTGGAAACAGGCAGAAAAGAAGAAGATTTTATCCCCTGGTTTACAGAGGAATTCCGGGTGCGACAAGACAAGGCTCATCTTGCATGGGAGATTGCAAACCGGGAAAAACAGCTCCTGGATCGCCTGGATTATGAAGAAGGGTATAGTCTGTATGTGGGAATTCCGTTCTGTCCGACGGTGTGTACGTACTGTTCCTTCAGTTCCGGATCACTGGAGGCTTGGAAGCATCGAGTGGAGGATTATCTGGAGGCTCTCTGCAGAGAACTTCGTTTTATTGCAGAGCGCTCCAGAGAGAAAAAACTCAATACCATATACATCGGGGGAGGAACGCCTACCACGCTTGACGCAGAACAGCTGGAACGTCTCCTTTCCTGCATCGATACGAATTTTTCAAGAGAATATCTTCTGGAGTATACGGTCGAGGCCGGGCGCCCCGACAGCATTACGGAAGAGAAGCTGCAGGTCATAAAAAGGCATCAGGTCACAAGGATTTCGATCAATCCTCAGAGTATGCAGCAGAAAACGCTGGATGTGATTGGAAGAAGGCATACGGTAGAGCAGATCAAAGAGGCCTATGCACTGGCACGCGAAGTGGGATTTGATAACATTAATATGGATATTATCGCCGGACTTCCGGGAGAAGAGATCCGGGACATGGAAGATACGCTGGAACAGATCACTTTGCTTTCTCCGGACAGCCTGACGGTGCATTCACTGGCGATCAAACGGGCTGCAAAGATGGAGATGAAGGATCTGAATCGGGACACCGGAAAGATGAATGAAACGCTGTCCGGTATGATCGAAGCGGCTCAGAAAGCCGCCAAAAAGATGGAATTATACCCGTATTATCTGTATCGCCAGAAAAATATTGCCGGAAATTTCGAAAATGTTGGTTATGCAAAGGTTGACAAAGCGGGAATATACAATATACTAATTATGGAGGAAAAACAATCCATTATTGCCGCGGGAGCGGGAGCTTCGACCAAGCTGGTTCTGAAGAATCCGGTTCCGGTGCCGGGCAGTAAGAAAAAGAAGACAACACGTCTGATCCGGGTGGAAAATGTAAAAGCAATCGATGCTTATATTGTCCGTATCGATGAGATGATAGAACGAAAAGGAGAATGGTTATGGCATTAAAGAAAAAGCCGGTTACCGGTATGAAAGACATGCTTCCCCGTGAAATGGAGATCCGTGATTATGTCATCCAGCTGATCAAGGATACTTATAAAACGTATGGATTTTCATCCATGGAAACCCCATGTGTAGAGCATATTGAGAATCTGTGCAGCAAACAGGGAGGCGACAATGAAAAGCTGATCTTCAAGATCCTGAAACGAGGAGAAAAGCTGAAGATACAGGAAGCAAAAGAGGAAAATGATGTGGTGGACGGAGGACTTCGTTACGATCTGACCGTACCGCTTGCGAGATATTATGCAAATCACTCTAATGAACTCCCTTCTCCATTTAAGGCCCTTCAGATTGGAAATGTGTGGCGGGCAGATCGTCCGCAGAAAGGGCGCTTTCGTCAGTTCATGCAGTGTGATATCGACATTCTCGGTGAGCCGTCCAATCTGGCAGAGATTGAACTGATCCTGGCGACGACTGCAATGCTCGGCAAGCTGAATTTCAGGAATTTTACAGTATGTATCAATGACCGCAATATCCTGAAAGCGATGGCTGCCTACAGCGGATTCAAAGCAGAAGATTATGACGAGGTGTTCATTATCCTGGATAAGATGGATAAGATTGGAGCTGAAGGGGTTGCCGCAGAGCTGGAAGAGATGGGATATGCAAAAGAGAATGTAGAGACCTATCTGAATCTCTTTGATGAAGTGGCTCCGGATGTATCCGGAATCCGCTATTTAAAAGACAAGCTGGGAGATTTCCTGAGTGATGAGACTGCAGATGGAATGGAAATGATCATTTCCAGTGTGGAAGCAGCAAAAGAATGTGAATTTACAATCAAGTTTGATCCGACATTGGTCAGAGGTCAATCTTATTATACCGGAACGATCTTTGAAGTGACAATGGATGATTTTGGCGGATCTGTTGCCGGAGGTGGTCGTTACGACAAGATGATCGGCAAGTTTACCGGACAGGATACACCTGCCTGTGGATTCTCCATCGGATTTGAGAGAATTGTAATGCTTCTTCTGGAAAATGGTTATGAAGTGCCAAGTGTGAAAATGAAAAAAGCATATCTTCTGGAAAAGAAGATGCCGAAAGAGGGCATGCTGAAGGTACTTGGCATGGCAAAAGCAGACCGTGAGGAAGGAAAACAGGTACTCATTGTGAATATGAAGAAGAACAAAAAGTTCCAGAAGGAACAGCTGATGACGGACGGATATGAAGAGATCGTAGATTGTTATGCGGATTCAGTGGCAGAATTATAAATCAATCAGAATTTTTTAATTCTGAGAAAACAAGAGGAGATAAATGACATGGCAGAGTCAATGCAGGGATTAAAAAGAACGCACAGATGTGGAGAACTGTCCAGTGCAAATGTGGGTGAAAAAGTCACCATTATGGGCTGGGTACAGAAAAATCGTAATAAAGGCGGTCTGGTATTTGTGGATGTCAGAGACCGTTCCGGAATCATTCAGGTTGTGTTTGAGGAAGGAAAGTCAGAGGCAGCACTGATTGAAAAGGCTGCAAAGCTTCGTGCGGAGTTTGTAGTAGCAGTTGTGGGAACCGTAGAAAAACGTTCCGGTGCTGTGAATGAGAATCTGACAACCGGAGAGATTGAGGTGATTCCGGAGGAGCTGAGAGTATTATCAGAATCCGAGACACCGCCGTTCCCGATTGAGGAAAATTCCAAGACAAAAGAGGAAATTCGTCTGAAATACAGATATCTGGATCTTCGCAGACCTGATCTTCAGAGAAACCTGATGATGAGAAGTCAGGTGGCAACACTGACTCGTCAGTTCCTGGCAGAAGAAGGATTTCTGGAGATTGAGACACCGGTACTTATCGGAAGTACACCGGAAGGAGCAAGAGATTATCTGGTGCCAAGCCGTGTGCATCAGGGGCATTTCTATGCATTGCCACAGTCTCCGCAGTTGTTTAAGCAGTTATTAATGTGTTCCGGATATGACCGGTATTTCCAGATTGCAAAGTGCTTCCGTGATGAAGACTTGCGAGCAGACCGTCAGCCGGAATTTACACAGATCGATATGGAGCTCTCTTTTGTCGATGTGGATGATGTAATTGATGTCAATGAAAGACTGCTTGCAAAACTGTTCAGGGAAGTGCTGGGAATCGAGATCACTCTTCCGATCCAGAGAATGACATGGCAGGAAGCCATGGATCGTTATGGATCAGATAAGCCGGATATTCGTTTTGGAATGGAACTTCATAATGTGACAGAGGTGGTAAAAAACTGTGAATTTGCCGTGTTCAAAGGTGCAATTGAAAACGGAGGAACGGTTCGTGGAATCAATGCAAAGGGACAGGGAGCGATGCCGCGTAAGAAGATCGATAAGCTGGTGTCCTTTGCAAAAGATTATGGTGCAAAAGGACTGGCATATATTGCCATTCAGGAAGACGGCACCGTGAAATCTTCCTTTGCAAAATTCATGAGCGAAGAAGAGATGACGGCGCTGATCCAGGCTATGGATGGAGCGAACGGCGATCTTCTGCTGTTCGCTGCCGACAAGAATAAAGTGGTATGGGATGTATTGGGGGCACTGCGTCTGGAGCTGGCGCGTCAGATGGAGCTTCTGGATAAAAATGAGTATAAATTCCTGTGGATCACAGAATTTCCGCTGCTTGAGTGGAGTGAGGAGCAGAACAGATACACTGCCATGCATCATCCGTTCACCATGCCGATGGAAGAGGATCTCCAGTATATTGACAGTGATCCGGGACGTGTGCGCGCCAAAGCTTATGATATCACTTTGAATGGAAATGAGATCGGCGGAGGAAGTGTGAGAATCTTTAATCCGGAGATTCAGAGTAAAATGTTTGAAGTGCTTGGCTTTACACCGGAACAGGCACAGGAACAGTTTGGATTCCTTCTGACAGCATTCAAGTATGGAGTTCCACCTCATGCAGGACTTGCTTATGGACTGGATCGTCTGGTTATGCTGATGGCAAAACAGGACAGTATCCGTGATGTCATTGCATTCCCGAAGGTAAAGGACGCATCTGATCTGATGACAGAAGCGCCGACAAAGGTAGATCCAAAACAGTTGGAAGAACTTGGGCTTGAGATTGTGGCAGAGGAAGAATAAAGAAAATATGTATCAAGATTCGGGTCCGGTGGTGTAAAAACCGTCCGGACTCGAGATTAAAAAAACTTTAAAAAAACTGTTGACAAAGAAAGAGTCTTGTAGTATAGTAGTTATTGTTCTGAGGAACACAAACGAATAAGAAATGCGATAGTAGTACAGTTGGTAGTACGCCACCTTGCCAAGGTGGAGGTCGCGGGTTCGAGTCCCGTCTGTCGCTCTCGGGAAGAAGTTCTTAATTAAAGAGCTTCTTTTTTTGCGTGTCCGGGATTGTCTGAAACAATTTATCGAGTTAACAATATAATTTGAAAAGAACAGTCAGAATATGCTATACTTCTTCTTATGGACAAAATAGTAATTAAAGGATGTGAATCAGATATGAAAAATGAAAAGGTAATAAAGGCGGCGCTTTTAGGACTGGGTACTGTTGGGAGTGGTGTATATAAGCTGACCTGTCGCCAGGCAGACGAGATGGAGCGAAAGACTGGTGCAAAGCTGGAGATTAAGAAGATACTCGTACATAACATGCAGAAAAAGAGAGAAGGAGTGAATCCATCTCTTTTGACGGACTGTTGGGATGATATCATACAGGATGAGGAGATCCGGATCGTCATAGAGGTTATGGGCGGAATTGAGCCTGCAAGGACAAGGATCCTGGAAGCTCTTAATGCAGGCAAACATGTGATTACTGCCAATAAAGATCTGGTGGCGGAATACGGAAGAGAGCTGCTGGATGCGGCAGAAAAGCATGGTGTGGACTTTTTGTTTGAGGCGGCTGTCGCAGGTGGAATCCCGATTATTCGACCTCTGAAGCAATGTCTGGCAGCAAATGAGATAGATGAAGTAATTGGTATTGTCAATGGTACGACCAATTACATTCTGACAAAGATGTTTGAAGAAGGCATGGATTTTGAAGAGGCACTTGCAAAAGCCACTGAGCTCGGATATGCCGAGGCAGATCCGACAGCAGACATCGAGGGGTTTGATGCGGGAAGAAAGGTAGCGATCATGGCTTCAATTGCATTTCATTCCAGAGTGACATTTTCGGATGTGTATACAGAAGGAATTACGAAGATCACTGCAAGAGATATCTTTTATGCAAAAGAATTCGGAAGTGTGATCAAGCTTCTGGGAACTGCACATAATACGGAAGGGGGAATCGAGGTTGCGGTATATCCGATGATGATTGCGCAGGAGCATCCGCTGGCATCAGTAAGAGATTCTTTTAATGCAGTTTTTGTACATGGAGATGCGGTAGATGATGTCATGTTCTATGGAAGAGGCGCAGGAGAATTCCCGACTGCAAGCGCAGTGATGGGAGATGTTATAGATGTGATCCGTGATATCCAGTATCACTGTACAGGAAGAATCAGTTGCACCTGCTATCGTAATACACCGATCAAATCGATTGATGAAGTGAAAAATAAATTCTTCCTTCGTATGCAGGTGGAAAACAAGCCGGGAGTACTTGCAGCAATTGCAAGTGTATTTGGAGAGCATAAAGTAAGCATTTCCAAGGTAATCCAGAAAATAGTTGCTGAAGATACAGCCGAACTTGCAATCGTAACAGATACTGTCAAGGAGTATCATATGAAGGACGCGCTGGAATATCTGAAAAAGCTCGATACCGTGCGGGATATCTGCAGCGTGATACGGGAGTATTAATGAACTGTAAAGAGAGTGTGAATTATGGAGAATACAGAGAAGAATCAGAATCCGCTTGCGACGGAGGAAGAGGGCCGGCTGATTGCGAAGTTTGCCATTCCTGCAATCATCAGTATGCTGGTCAGTTCTCTTTATAATATCGTAGATCAGATCTTTATCGGGCAGGGAGTCGGAATGCTGGGCAATGCCGCGACCAATATCGCGTTCCCTATTTCGATCATCTGTACAGCAACGGCACTATTACTGGGAATCGGAAGTGCTTCCAACTTTAATCTGGAGTCGGGAGCAGGAAGAAGGGAAGATGCCTGCAGAGTGATCGGAACGGGATTATCGCTGCTGGTAATCTGTGGAATGATAATTGCAGTGTGTGTGCTGCTGTTTTTAAACCCGCTTTTACATGTATTTGGGGTAACTGAAAATGTTCTGCCATATGCACAGGATTATGCGAGAATTACAGCATTGGGTATTCCGTTTCTGATTCTGACAACGGGCGGCAATCATATGATCCGTGCGGACAGAAGTCCGACCTATTCTATGGTATGTATGCTGACCGGAGCTGTGATCAATACCATTCTGGATCCTACGTTTATCTTTGTGTTCCACTGGGGCATTAAGGGTGCGGCATGGGCAACCGTTATCGGCCAGATCATATCTGGTGTGATGGTGATTGTGTATTTTCTGCGATTCAGAAAAATGGATCTGAAAAAGGAAATGTTAAGGCCCAGATTGAAAAGATTTAAGATGATAGCGTCCCTTGGAATGGCATCCTGTATCAACCAGATCGCGATGGCGGTTGTGCAGATTACCATGAATAACACACTTCGTCATTATGGAGCTGCTTCCGCATACGGAGCTGACATTCCGCTGGCGTGCGTCGGAGTGATATCAAAGGTCAATATGGTCTTTATGGCGATTGCAATCGGAATCTCGCAGGGATGTCAGCCAATCTGGGGATTTAACTATGGGGCAGGACTGTATCACAGAGTCAGAAAAACATATACGACAGCATTTCAGTATGCATTTCTGGTTGGAGTCGTGTTTTTTCTGGGATTTCAGTTTTTCCCGGAGCAGATTGTCGGAATTTTTGGAACGGGAAGCAAGGAATATTTTCAGTTTGCATCAAGATATTTTCGGATTTTTATGTTTATGACGTTTCTGAATGGGATCCAGCCGATGTCTTCCGGATTCTTCACCTCGATCGGAAAGGCAAAACTTGGAATTGTTGTATCTCTGACGAGACAGGTGATCTTTCTGCTTCCACTGGTGTTGATCTTCCCTGCTTTTATGGGAATTGATGGCGTGATGTATGCAGGCCCGATCGCAGACGGTGCAGCAGCTGTAGTGGCAATCGGATATGCAGTCCGTGAGCTGCGTGTGATGAAACGGCTGGAAAAAAATGCGATTGCGCGGGATAGATGAATATGTTAGAATAAGCTGATTAATGGAAAGAAGGAGAGATATGAAAGAACGGCAGACACTGGGATTTATGTTTAAGCAGATCAATAATGTGTATGAAAAAGATTTTAATAACCGGCTGAGAAAGCTTGGTATCACAGCTTCCCAGTGTGCAGTCCTTGATTATCTTTTCAACAGTAGCAAGGAAGAAGTGAATCAGAAGGATATTGAAAAGGCACTGTGCCTGAAGAATCCGACGGTCACAGGAATCTTGAAGAGACTGGATGAAAAGGGATTCATTCTGGCAGTTCCAAGTAATAAGGATAAAAGATGCAAAAATATCTATCCGACAGAGAAAGCTTATGACATTCAGAGACGCATGGAAGCCGACAGAAAGAAGATAGATAAAAATCTGACTCTGGGAATGAACAAAAAGGAAAAAGAAGCTCTGGAAAAGATGCTGGAAAGAGTCCTGTATAATATTAGTGATCCATAAAGCTTCAGTTCACAGTCACATAGAAAAAAAGGAGAATGCGAAGTATGAGTTATGCGGACAGAGTCTTTATTGACATGTGCAGAGATATTATTGATAACGGAACGGATACACAGGGAGAAAAGGTGCGTCCGGTCTGGGAAGATGGGACAGCGGCATATACGATAAAAAAATTTGGAGTGGTTAATCGCTATGATCTGTCAAAAGAGTTTCCGGTACTCACACTCCGGAAAACGGCGATCAAAAGCTGTACGGATGAACTGTTGTGGATCTGGCAGCAGAAATCCAATAATATTCATGATCTGCACAGCCATATCTGGGACAGCTGGGCGGATGAGGATGGTTCGATCGGAAAAGCCTATGGTTACCAGATGGGAGTAAAGCACCAATATAAAGAAGGAATGTTTGACCAGGTGGACAGGGTTATCTATGATCTGAAACATAATCCCTACAGCCGAAGAATCATGACGAATATCTATGTGCATCAGGATCTGCATGAGATGAATCTGTATCCGTGTGCATACAGCATGACATTCAATGTTACGAAAAAAACGGGTCATGAAAAACTGACATTGAACGGAATCCTGAATCAGCGATCCAATGATGTACTTGCCGCAAATAACTGGAATGTATGCCAGTATGCGGTGCTTCTTCACATGCTGGCACAAGTGTGTGATATGGAAGTTGGAGAGCTCGTTCACGTGATTGCAGATGCACATATCTATGATCGACATGTCCCGTTGATAGAGAAACTGATCAGAAGAGAGCCACTTCCGGCACCTGAGTTCTGGCTGAATCCGGACGTAAAGGATTTTTATGATTTTACCAGAGATGATGTGAAGTTGATCAATTATGTGACGCATGAACAGATCAAAGATATACCGGTTGCGATCTAGCAGAAATCTTGCAGAGTACAGGAGGAGAGAAAGATGAATCTGATTGTTGCAGTAGACAGAAATTGGGCGATTGGAAAAGAGAATAAATTACTGGTTAGTATTCCGCAGGATATGAAGTTTTTCCGGGAACAGACCACAGGAAAAGTAGTTGCAATGGGTAGAAAGACACTGGAAAGCTTTCCGGGCGGTCAGCCGCTGAAGAACCGCGTGAATATTGTACTGACTTCTGATCCTGAATATCACGTGAACGGAGTCATTGCCGTTCATACGATAAAAGAGATGATGGAAGAGCTGAAAAAATATGAATCAGAGGATATCTTTGTGATCGGAGGCGAGAGTATCTACAGGCAGCTCCTTCCATATTGTCACAGGGCTTATGTGACAAGGATTGATCATGCATATGATGCAGATACCTATTTTCCGAATCTGGATGAAGACCCACAGTGGAAGATGACAAAGATCAGTGATGAACAGACATATTTTGATCTTGAATATGTATGTACGATATACGAAAGAGTGTAGAGAAGATGAAGATATTAAGTGTTACTGCGCAGAAACCCAACAGCACAGGAAGTGGAATCTATCTTACAGAGCTTGTAAAAGCGATGGATGAAGAAGGACATGAACAGGCAGTTGTTGCTGGTATCAATAGAGAAGATGCAATCGAATTGCCGGATAGAGTGGGATTCTATCCGGTTTATTTTGAACAGGAGGATCTGCCATATCCGATCGTGGGAATGTCGGATGAGATGCCATATGTCAGTACCAGATACTGCGATCTGACCCCCGAAATGACGGAGCAGTTTAAAAATGCATTTGTAACAGTGCTGAAAAAGGCGGTGGAAGAGTTGGATCCGGATGTGATTCTGTGTCACCATCTGTATCTTCTGACAGCGATTGTCCGGGAGCATTTTCCAGGGCGGAGAGTTTATGGATTCTGCCACAATACAGATCTCAGGCAGATGCAGAAAAACAGTCTGAAAACAGAATACATTCGTACACAAATCTGTGCACTGGACCGGGTATATGCGCTTCAACATGCACAGAAGGTGAAGATCCTTGAGATCTATGGGCTGGATTCTGCGAAGGTTCAGGTTGTTGGTACAGGTTATAATAGTGAGGTGTTTCGGACAGACGGACCCAAAAAGAGCAGTCTGGATGGAAAAATCCGGATTGCATATGCCGGTAAGATCGCAGAGAAGAAGGGCGTCATGAGTCTGATGAGAGCGCTGCGCCAACTGCCGTACCGGGAAGAGGAACTGGAAGTTCTGCTTGCAGGGGGAGCCGGAAACCAGAAAGAATATCAGGAGATCGTAGAGTTGTCGAAGCTTTGTGTGTGCAGGGTAAAATTCCTTGGTAAACTGACACAGCCGGAGCTCGCAAAAGTATATAATGCATGTGATATCTTTGTGCTGCCCTCGTTTTTTGAAGGACTTCCGCTGACGGTGATTGAAGCACTGGCCTGTGGTGACCGGGTGGTCATGACAGAGATTCCGGGAATCCGGGAGTGGATGGAAGATACAGTGCCTGGAGCGGATATCAGATATGTACAGCTTCCGGAGATGAAAAATACAGATGAACCAGTTTTGGATGAACTTCCGGCATTTGAACGCAGACTCAAAGATGTACTGGAAGAGTGCATAGAAGCTGGAGAGACGAAATCTGCAGATGTGAGTAATATTTCGTGGAAAACGATTGCATGTGAGGTTGTAAGAGAAGGAATATAAGGTTTTTTAGATAAACGGGCCGGTACAAAAGTGGCATCTGGTTAGAGCCACTTTTGTACCGGCCCGTTATTATTAAAATGGTTTACAGTACATCGTATCTTCTTACATAACCCGGTTTCTCCGAATCAGAGATCAGTTCTTTTGCATGTGTTACCTTTGCATTTTTATCAATAACCTGATTTTCAATGTACACATCTTCACCGATGAGAGCACCAGGTAATATTACACTGTTTTTAACCACAGCACCTTTTTTGATAACACAGCCACGACCAATTACGGAATTCTCGATGGATCCTTCAACAAGGCATCCGTTGGAAACGACAGAAGTTTTTACATCTGCGCTCTCAAAATACTGAGTCGGGCAGGAGTCGTTGGTTCTTGTGTAGATCGGCCAGTCAGGATCGAATAAAGCCTGAGCTGCCTTGAAATCGATCAGTGAAAGGTTGGCATCATAGTAGCTCTTGAAATCCGGAATCGCTGCAAAATAGCCTCTGTGGGAGATGCCACGGATATCCAGATCTTCACATGATGCATTGACGATATCTGCAAAAGTGAAAGCAGAAGATGTCTTTTTTGCTTTGTAGATCAGGTCGATAAACAATTCCTTCTTCATAACATATGTATCCATGAAGATATTTTTGTTTTTTGCACTTCCATGATTGGATTCGATGGATAATACACCTTTCTGGCGATTCAGATTCAAAGTATTGCAGTTGATAAATGATTCTTTTGCATTATCAACAGAATGGTATAATAATGTGATATCTGCTTCGGAATCGATATGAGCCTGAAGCAGCTTGTTATAATCAGCGGTGTAGATCATATAGCTTGGTGCAATGATTACATACGGACTGCGCTCTTTCTCGATATATTCCATATTTTCGATATAAGCGGCGATATCGTTATTATAGATACTTAAGTTCATTCCGAGATCAGAATAAAGAATCCGGATACTTCCGCTCTTGGAGTTAATGTTATAGTGGCGTCCACTGCCGACATGAGCAGTCAGAGACTGCGGTTTTCTTCTTATATAGACCTGAATGTGGTCAATTCCACTGTTGCTCATATTAGAGATCGGGAAGTCAATGACACGATAACGTCCCAGGAAGGAGAAGGCTCCTACCGGACGGTATTCCTGCATTCCTTCCACCTGCACATGATTTCCGGCGAAACTAACAATTCCGAATGCTTTTGCCATATTATTCTACCCCCTTTACGCGTTTGGAAACCAGTTCGATATGTTCACTGTCTGCACTTCCGACTACAGCACCTGCCCCGATCTTTACATTGTCCGCAACCAGAGCACGGGTTACAATTGCACCGTCTTCTACGACAACACCCGGCATCAGGACGCTGTCGATGATCTTAGCGTCTTTTCCGACCTTTGCGCCGGTGAACAATACGGAATTCTTTACCTCTCCGTCAACAACACATCCCTGTGTAATGAATGCACGGTCAATCTTTGCATTTGGTCCGACATACTGCGGAAGACAGGTTACATCCTCGGTGTAGATCTTCCAGGAAGAATCATGCAGGTCGAGCTCGTTGTTCTTGTTGAGAAGATCCATATTAGCTTCCCAGAGAGAATCAATGGTTCCTACATCTTTCCAGTATCCTTTGAATTTGTATGCATATAATTTTCTTCCGTCATTCAGAAGGGCAGGAATGATATCCTTTCCAAAGTCGTGGTTAGAATCCGGATTCTTCATATCGGCAACCAGCATCTTGCGCAGAAGCTTCCAGTTGAATATGTAGATCCCCATAGAGGCAAGGTTGCTCTTTGGATGCTCAGGCTTCTCTTCGAACTCTACGATCTGTCCCGCTTCATCGGTATTCATGATTCCAAAACGGCTGGCTTCTTTCATAGGAACCTCGATTACAGCGATTGTTGCATCCGCATTCTGTGCTTTGTGCTCTTTCAGCATCTTATCGTAGTCCATCTTGTAGATGTGGTCTCCGGATAGAACAAGGATATATTCCGGAGAATAAGAGTCGATGAAATCGATATTCTGAGAGATGGCATCTGCAGTTCCACGGTAAACATCCAGATTGACATCCGCTTTCTCACGAGGCGGCAGAACAAATACACCGCTATCTTTGGCATCAAGTCCCCAACGTCTTCCGGCAGCAACATAACTGTTTAAAAGAATAGATTCATACTGTGTAAGTACACCAACGACATCAATTCCACTGTTTGCACAGTTACTGAGTGGGAAATCGATAATGCGATATTTGCCGCCATAAGAAACGGCTGGTTTTGCAACTTTATTTGTCAGTTCGTGAAGACGTGAGCCTCTACCACCGGCTAATATCATCGCTAACATACTGTTGTGTTTCATGATAAATCCTCCCTTAACTTCTGGTATTTATATTGTATAATTT
>NZ_JAFBIZ010000049.1 GCF_021531995.1 Faecalicatena contorta | reverse complement strand
AATATGCAGAAATTCAAAAAAATACTTGAATAATATTCATTGCGGATGTATAATTATGCAAGTTCTTTAATTTGGGACAGGGTATTTTGAAAATAGGGACAAGGGATTTTTAATTTGGGACGGAGGATTTTTAAAAATTCCCCGTCCCCACCCCGGAAAGGATGTTAATATATGATTAAGGCAGGTATTATCGGTGCAACCGGCTATGCCGGCGGTGAACTGGTTAGATTATTGATGGGACATAAGGATGTGGAAATTGTCTGGTATGGATCCAGAAGTTATATAGATAAGAAGTATGCGGATGTATATCAGAATATGTTCCGAATTGTGGATGCGAAATGTATGGATGATAATATGGAAGAGCTTGCAAAGCAGGCGGATGTGATTTTTACGGCGACGCCGCAGGGATTCTGTGCTTCGATGCTTACGGAAGACATTCTGTCAAAGACGAAGATCGTAGACCTGAGTGCAGATTATCGTATTAAAGATGTCGCGACGTATGAGAAATGGTATGGGATTGAACATAAAAGTCCACAGTTTATTGAAGAAGCAGTATATGGATTGTGTGAGATCAATCGTGAAGATGTGAAGAAAGCAAGACTGGTTGCAAACCCGGGATGCTATACAACATGCTCGATTCTGACAGCGTATCCGCTTGCGAAGGAAGGAATCATTGATATGAATACTCTGATCGTGGATGCAAAGTCCGGAACTTCCGGAGCGGGCAGAGGAGCCAAGGTTCAGAATCTGTTCTGTGAGGTCAATGAAAATATGAAGGCTTATGGTGTTGCAACACACAGACATACGCCGGAGATTGAAGAACAGCTTGGCTATGCGTCAGGAGAATCGGTTGTCATCAACTTTACTCCACATCTGGTACCGATGAATCGGGGGATTCTCGTAACAGAATATGCGTCACTGAAAAAGAATGTTACATATGAGGAAATAAAAGCAATATATGATAAGTATTATAAGGATGAGAGATTTATCCGTGTGTTGGAAAAGGATGTCTGCCCGGAGACAAAATGGGTAGAAGGCAGCAACTATGTAGATATTAATTTTAAGATTGATCCCAGAACAAAACGTGTTATTATGATGGGGGCAATTGATAATCTTGTGAAAGGTGCCGCAGGACAGGCAGTTCAGAATATGAATCTGATGTTTGGCCTTCCGGAGAGAGAGGGACTGGAACTGGTTCCAATGTTCCCGTAATAATATGATGAAGGAGAAAACGATGTTGATTAGAGTAATGACGATCGAAGATTATGATCAGGTCCGTGCTCTTTGGATGAAAATCAAAGGATTTGGAATCCGCAGTGTAGATGATTCCAGAGAGGGTGTGGAGCGATTCCTGAAACGAAATCCTGCAACCAGTGTGGTGGCAGAAGAGGATGGAAAAATCGTAGGTGCGATTCTCTGTGGACATGATGGAAGGCGGGGATGCCTGTACCATGTATGTGTGGATGAGAAGTACCGGATGCATGGAATCGGGAAAGCAATGGTAGTATTTGCCATGGAGGCACTGAAAAAAGAACAGATCAATAAGGTATCGCTCATTGCATTTACAAAGAACGATGTCGGAAATGCATTCTGGAATGAGATAGGATGGACAAAACGAAAAGATCTTAATTATTATGATTTTACATTAAATGAAGAAAATATTACCGCATTTATTCAGTAAGAAAAGAGATACAAGGGAAAGGAAGAGAAGAATATGAAACAGATCAAAGGCGGAGTAACCGCAGCAAAAGGATATGAAGCAGCATCAACAGCGGCAGGGATCAAGTATACAGACAGAACAGATATGGCAATGATATACAGTCAGGTTCCATGTGTGGCAGCAGGAACATTTACAACGAATGTGGTAAAAGCTGCACCGGTAAAATGGGATCAGCAGGTGGTAAAAAGCGGTGCAAAAGCTCAGGCAGTCATCGTTAATTCCGGAATTGCCAATGCATGTACAGGTGCCGAAGGCTTCGGATACTGCAAAGATACTGCAGAAGCAGCAGCAAAAGCACTGAATATTTCTGCAGATGGTGTGCTTATCGGTTCAACAGGTGTCATTGGAAAACAGATTCCGATTGCAAAACTGACAGCCGGAGTAGAAGTGTTGGCCGGTAAGAAAAATGATTCTCTGGAAAATGGTACAGAGGCGGCAAAAGCAATCATGACGACAGATACCTGCGAGAAAGAGCTGGCTGTTGAGATTGAAGTGGGTGGAAAAACGGTTACCATCGGCGGCATGGCCAAAGGATCCGGTATGATTCATCCTAATATGTGTACCATGCTTGCATTTATCACAACGGATGCGGTGATTACAAAAGATGCACTTCAGAAAGCTCTGAGCGAGGATGTTGGAGATACGTACAATATGATCTCCGTTGATGGAGATACTTCTACAAATGATACGGTGATCCTTCTGGCAAATGGTCTGGCAGAGAATCCGGAGATCGTATACGGAAGTAAAGATTATCAGACATTTGCAGATGCACTCCATGTAATCAATGAGTATCTTGCAAAGAAAATAGCAGGAGACGGAGAAGGAGCAACAGCATTGTTTGAAGTAAAGGCTGTTGGATGTGAAAGTACAGAACAGGCAAAGACGCTTGCAAAAGCTATTGTATGTTCTAATCTTACCAAGACGGCAATTGCGGGACATGATGCAAACTGGGGAAGAATCTTATGCGCCATGGGATATTCCGGAGCGCAGTTTGATCCGGAAAAAGTAGATCTGTTCTTCGAGAGCAAGGCCGGAAAGATTCAGATCATTGAAGATGGAACGGCAGTTGATTACAGTGAGGAAGAGGCGACCAGGATCTTGTCTGAATCAGAAGTTACCGCAATTGCTGATGTAAAGATGGGAGATAAGAGCGCAACGGCATGGGGATGTGATCTGACCCATGGCTATATTGAGATCAATGCGGATTACAGAAGTTAATTACTGATTACAGGAATGAAATAACGATAGCATTGTTATCAGGAAACAGGCCTGCAGAAAGAAACGGAAGGAATGTGATAATATGGAAAAATCAATGCAGAAGTATCTGGACAAAGCAGAAGTGCTGATTGAAGCACTGCCATATATTCAGCGGTTTAACCGGAAGATTATTGTAGTAAAATATGGCGGCAGTGCTATGATAGACGAACAGCTTAAAGCACAGGTCATTCAGGACGTTACTCTTCTTAAACTGGTTGGATTTAAGCCGATCATTGTGCATGGCGGAGGAAAAGAGATCAGCCGATGGGTTGGAAAAGTAGGAATGAAACCACAGTTCATTAACGGACTTCGTGTAACAGATGATGCCACAATGGAGCTGGTAGAGATGGTTCTTGGAAAAGTAAACAAGAGTCTGGTACAGCTGGTAGAGGAGCTGGGAGTTCGTGCCATCGGTATCAGTGGTAAGGATGGAGCACTTCTGAAAGTAGACAAAAAATATGCGGATGGAGAAGACATTGGCTTTGTTGGCGATGTCAAAGAAGTGAATGCAGATATTCTTTTTGATCTTCTGGAAAAGGATTTCCTGCCGATTATCTGTCCGATAGGCCTGGATGATGAGTATAATACATATAATATCAATGCAGATGATGCCGCCTGTGCGATTGCAAAAGCGGTGAAAGCTGAAAAACTGGCATTTCTTACGGATATCGAGGGGGTATATAAGGATCCGGAGGATCCGGACACACTGATCTCCGAGTTGAAAATATCCGAAGGCAGGAAATTAATGGAAGAAGGATATATTGGCGGAGGGATGCTTCCAAAAATTCAGAATTGTATAGATGCGATCGAGGCTGGCGTATCAAGAGTTCATATACTGGATGGACGGATTCCGCACTGTCTGCTTCTGGAAATCTTTACAAATAAAGGAATCGGAACGGCAATTCTGAACGATATGGATGAGAAATATTATCAGGGAGAATAGGATTATGAATCGATATATGGAAGAGACTAATCAGGCGTTGTTACACACCTATAACCAGTTTCCTGTTGTATTGGAACGGGGAGAGGGGGTATATCTGTATGATACAGAAGGAAAGAAATATCTGGATTTTGCAGCAGGATATGCGGTGTCTTCGCTCGGGTATGGAAACCAGGAACTGAACCGCACATTAAAGGCACAGATCGACAGATTGTTTCATACATCGAACCTTTATTACAATACAGTGTGCGGTGAGGCGGCAGAGGCATTGAAACGGGTCAGTGGAATGGACCGTATCTTCTTCACAAACAGTGGAGGAGAAGCTGTGGAAGGTGCGCTTAAGGCTGCCAGGAAATATGCGTATAAAAAAGGTACCGGACGATATGAGTTTATTGCCATGGAAGAGTCTTTTCACGGAAGAGGTTTTGGGGCGGTATCAGTGACCGGACATACGTCTTACCGCGAACCGTTTGAGCCGCTGGTTCCGGGTGTTTCATTTGCAAAGTATAACGATCTGGACAGTGTCAGGGCACTGGTTACGGATAAAACCTGTGCTGTAATCCTGGAGCCTTTACAGGGAGAAGGCGGAATAAACCTTGCAACGGAGAAATTCATGAAAGGAATCAGGAAACTCTGTGATGAAGAGGGAATTCTGATGATCTGTGATGAGGTACAATGTGGAATGGGACGTACCGGATCCATGTTCGCATGGCAGTCCTATGGTACCAGACCGGATATTATGACGATGGCAAAAGCAATCGGAAGCGGAATCCCGGTAGGAGCATTTGCTCTGACAGAAGAGGTTGCCGCATATTCTCTGGAACCGGGAGATCATGGAACAACATACGGAGGCAATCCGCTGGCATGTGCTGCCGTAAGTAAAACAGCAGAGATATTTGAAAAAGAAGAAATAGCAGCACATGCAAAAGCAATGGGACAATATCTGAAGGAAAAGCTTCAGATGCTGGCACAGGAATATGACTGTGTAACAGAAGTAAAAGGAATCGGCCTGATGCAGGGAATCCGGGTTACAAAACCAGTATCCGGGATTACCAATGCCGCACTGAAAGAGGGCCTTCTGATCATCGGTGCCGGAACAGATGTCATTCGTTTTGTACCGCCACTCATAATTGAGAAGGATCACATTGATGAAATGATCGAAAAACTGAAGAAGGTATTATAGTTCTAAAGCAGGGACATAAAAAACCAATCATGGGATATACTAATTACAAAAATGTAGGAGGTGGATGTCATGGTTGGTTTTTTAATTGCATTGTTGTCCGGTGCATTGATGAGTATTCAGGGGGTGTTTAATACACAGGTTACGAAAGTAACAGGCATGTGGGTCAGTAATGCATGGGTACAGTTCAGTGCTTTTTTGTTGTGCCTGCTCATCTGGATGCTGACAGGAAGAGACAGTGTGTCAGCACTTTGGAAGGTGGAACCACGCTATATGCTGCTGGGAGGAGTGATAGGAGCAGGGATCACGTGGACGGTTATAAAAAGCATGGAGCAGCTTGGACCTGCGAAGTCAGTACTTCTGATCGTGATCTCACAGTTGATCGTAGCATATCTGATAGAACTTCTTGGACTGTTTGGTGTGGAGAAGGAACCGCTGGAATGGAGAAAGGTGATCGGAATGGGGATTGCCCTGATTGGTGTTGCAATTTTTCAATGGAAATAGTACAATAAATTTAACTAGGCATAAGCGGGATATTTGCAGTTACGACAGACTGCGAAGGAGATTTATGCATGAGTATGATCAAGCGATTGATACAGTATCTATTGTTTTTGGCAATTTTGGTCTGGGTATCAGGATGTTCAGCAGATATCCCGGATCAGAAGGAAGAACTGACAGTAATTGAGGAAGAAGTACAGCAGGAAGAAAGGCCGGAAGGGGAACCAGAGAACCAGCAGGAGACTATATGCGTTCATGTGTGCGGAGAGGTATGTAATCCGGGGGTTTATGAGCTGGAAGCCGGCAGCCGGTTGTATGAGGCGATTGAAGCTGCCGGAGGAATGACAGAAAAGGCGGCGAAAGATTATCTGAATCAGGCAGAAAAGGCGGAAGACGGACAGCAGATCTACGTACCTTCTGGCGAGGAAGTGTCATGTTCGGATGAGCAGAGTGTTTCCGGGAATGACCGGGAGGATGGAAAAGTTAATCTGAATACTGCCTCGAAGGAGCAGTTAATGACATTGAGCGGTATCGGGGAGGCGAAAGCATCTGCTATCATCAGTTACCGCGAGGCACATGGAGGTTTTCAGAATATCGAAGAACTGATGCAGGTAGAAGGTATCAAGGAGGGTGTGTTTCAAAAAGTAAAAGATCAGATCAAAGTATAATAATAAGGGAGTAATAGAATGGGTAGACGAATACTGGTTGTAGATGATGAAAAACTGATTGTGAAAGGAATAAGGTTCAGTCTTGAGCAGGATGGAATGGAAGTGGATTGTGCTTATGACGGTGAAGAGGCACTGAAGCTTGCGAAAGAGAATGCATATGACATTATTCTTCTTGACATCATGCTTCCGAAGTATGATGGATTTGAGGTGTGTCAGCAGATTCGGGAATATTCGGATGTTCCGATCGTGATGCTTACTGCCAAGGGGGATGATATGGATAAGATACTGGGACTGGAATATGGTGCGGATGATTACATTACGAAACCATTTAATATTCTGGAAGTAAAAGCAAGGATCAAAGCGATCATCCGAAGAACCAGTAAGCGTGATAAGGATCAGAACAGTGATAAAATCATCAGAAAAGGCGATATGCAGATTGACTGTGAGAGTCGTCGTGTTGTGATCGGAGACAAAGAGATTAATCTGACGGCAAAGGAATTTGATCTTCTGGAGCTCCTTGCCATGAATCCGAATAAAGTATACAGTCGGGAAAACCTTCTGAATATTGTATGGGGATATGAATATCCGGGTGATGCAAGAACGGTGGATGTACATATCAGAAGATTAAGAGAAAAGATCGAAGTGAATCCAAGCGATCCGAAATATGTATATACGAAATGGGGCGTTGGTTATTATTTTAGGGGTTAAGACATATTTTAGAAGAAATATATTCAAGAGCCTGCGTTTTCGGATAATCCTGCTGGTGATACTGGCAGGGATTATCCCGATGCTGGTTATGAAAATGCTGCTTCTTGGAAGTTATGGAAAACGTGCAGTAGAGGTACGAACTGCAGATATTCAGAATCAATGTACCATTCTATGTAATCAGCTGAGTAATTCCGGTTATTCTACTGGGAGTACGACGGAAGTGATCCGTACGGAGCTTATTCAGCTGTCCAATATCTACAATGGCCGTGTGCTGGTCATAGACAAAGATTTCCGTATTGAAGAAGATACATATGACATGGATGTGGGAAAGACGATTGTATCGGAGAATGTTATTCGATGCTTTCAGGGAGAAGGAACCACGGATTATGATAAGAAGAATCATTATATTGAAGTGACGTCTCCGATTCCGGGCACCGAAAGAAATCAGGTGGCAGGTGTTATGCTTGTAAGCGTGTCTACGGATTATATTGAGGGAAATCTGGCAGTTCTGAATAATAAGGGAAATGTGATATTCCTGATTGCTTCTTTGGGTATCTTGCTTGTGGCTTTTGTGTCAGGCCTCAGGATGACAAAGCCGTTTATACGAATTACAAGGTCGATCTCGGCGGTTACAGAAGGGTATAATGAAGATTATCTTCATGAAAATACCTATACAGAGACGATGGATATCTCGGATGCATTGAATAAGATGTCAGGAAGAATGAAAGCACTGGATGATTCAAGAAATGAATTTGTATCAAATGTCTCGCATGAATTAAAGACGCCGATCACCTCCATGAAAGTTCTGGCAGACTCCCTTTTGTCTCAGGAAAATGTTCCGGTTGAGCTTTATCAGGAGTTTATGGGGGATATGTCGGAGGAGATTGAAAGAGAAAATAAAATTATTAATGACCTTTTGTCTCTGGTCAAGATGGATAAAACAGCGAATTCTGCCAATACGATGAATATCAAAACGGAAAATATGAATGAACTGGTGGAACGTATATTAAAGAGGCTGAGACCCATCGCGGCAACCCGGAATATTGAAGTAGTGTATGAGAGTTTTCGGCCGGTGACAGCAGAGGTTGATGAGACTAAGCTCTCTCTTGCAATCTCTAATCTGGTGGAAAATGCGATCAAATATAACAAGGATAATGGATGGGTGCATGTTTCTCTGAATGCAGATCATAAGAATTGTTATATTGAAGTGGCAGATTCGGGGATTGGAATTCCGGATGAGGCGAAAGAGCATATCTTTGAGAGATTTTACAGAGTGGACAAGTCTCATTCGAGGGAAATCGGCGGAACGGGTCTTGGACTGGCTATTGCAAGGAGTGCAGTGGTCATGCACAGAGGAGCGATTAAAGTCTTCAGTCAGCTGGGAGAGGGCACTACATTTACCATACGGATTCCGCTTACGTATGTCAGATAACCTGGGAGGAGTGCAGAATGAGCAAAAAAAGAAGATATCAGATCGTGCTGAGTGCTGTTCTATGTATGATTATGGTGACTGGATGCGGAAGAGGAAAGCAGCTGAGTGATTCGGATCAGGGATTATATTATGCGAATCAGGAGGGAACGGCGCTGGTCAAAGAAGAATATAAGGCAGCAGGCAGTACAACGGAAGAGAAGATTGAAGATGTTCTGAAGGAGATGCCAAAGAAAACAGATGACGAAGACTACAGAAGTGTGTTCCCGGAAGGTGTAAAAGTGACCGGATGGGAATATGCAGACGGAAAACTGGAGATATGTTTCAACGGTCAGTATCAGGAGATGACACCTTCACAGGAAGTTTTGCTTCGGGCGGCAGTGGTGCAGAATCTGGGGCAGATACAGGGCGTGAATTATGTATACTTTCTGATAGAAGGCGAACCGCTGAAAGACAGTCAGGGAAGTGATGTCGGGTATATGAGGGCAGAAGATTTTATTCAGAATACGGGCTCTACACTTCATTCTTACCAGAGTGCGGAACTGGATCTGTATTTCCCGAACAGTCAGGGGGACAAGCTCGTAAAAGAGTCTGTCAGCATCCGCTATAATAGTAATATGTCGAAGGAGAAACTGATTGTTGAGCAGTTGATTAAGGGACCTTTGGAGGAAGGAGCACAGCTCGCTATTCCGCCGGAAACAAAAGTTATGAGTGTTTCTGTGAAGGATCATATCTGTTATGTCAATCTGGATGAGGGATTCTTGAATAATTCGTATCTGATCAATCCGGAGCTTACGGTGTATTCTATTGTAAATTCTATCGTGGACGGAGGCAGTTCCAGTAAGGTTCAAATCTCTGTGAATGGAAAGTCTGACATTAATTATATGGGACGGGTGGATCTGAGTAAACCATTGTCCCGGAATCCGGAACTCGTGGAATAATGGTAAAGTGATATATTGGCAGGGAGAGAGAAGTTTGAAAAACAGACCGCTATTTATGGTATGTCTTATCATCCTGTCTGTGATCGTGCCTTCGGTTGGCTGGGGAGGACATATGTTTCTTAAGGAACTTAAGCCTTCCCCGCTTGAAACTTATGTGCAGGAGCGGGATGTGCTGACTGTCAGTGGAACCGTCGGTTACATAGAACAGAAGGATACATATCGTGCAATTTATCTGAAGAACAATTCTGTTGATTCTAAAGACCGATCATTTCGGGAATCAAATATTCTTATTTATACAGACTCCGATATAAAACTGCATATTGGCAATCAGGTTACGGTGCTGGGAGAAGCAGCGTTTTTTGAACATGCAAGAAATCCGGGAAATTTTGATCAAAAACTTTTTTATCAAAGACAGGATATTCATGGAATGGTATGGGCATCACAGATAAAACTGACGGATTCTGATGTCTGGAAGTGCCGGGATATGCTGTATCGGTTCCGGACCGCATGGAAGGAAAAACTTCAGAAGACCATGGGAGAAAAGGAAGGAGGAATCTTAAGTGCCATGCTGCTGGGAGACAGAACCGGTATGGATCAGGATGTGAAAGACCTGTATCAGGCCAACGGAATTGCTCATGTTCTGGCGGTTTCGGGACTTCATTTGTCATTTGTGGGACTTGGGATCTATCGATTGCTTCGCAGGATGACCGGATCTTATCTGGCTGGAGGTGCTGGAGGAATTCTGATCCTGAGTCTGTATATTCTTATGATTGGATGTACCGTTTCTGTGATGCGTGCACTGGTTATGTTTTTGCTTCGTGTGGGAGCCGATATGGCGGGAACACACTATGACAGCCCGACCGCACTTTCTCTTGCAGCTGTTATTGTGTTGTGCTGGAGACCGCTCAGTCTGACAGACGGAGGATTCTGGATGTCGTTTGGTGCGGTTCTTTCCATCATGCTTGCGTCATCTCTGTCCGGGAATATTCCGGCAGGAGGAATATGGGGAAGTATCAGTATACAGATTGTATTACTTCCGGTTCTTCTGTATTATTTCTATGAGATACCGCTGTATTCTGTTCTTCTGAATCTGTATGTGATACCGTTGATGTCTTTGATTTTGCTCTGTGGAATGCTTGGAAGTATGGTGAGTTTTTTCTGTACTCCGGCATCGGAAGTGATTCTTGGATTCTGTGGGTGGATCCTGAAAATATATGAAAAAAGCTGTATATATGTGTTAAATATTCCAGGTGCAAGGCTTATGCCGGGAAGGCCGGAAATCTGGAAGATCGCAGTGTATTATAGTGTACTTGCAATCGTTATATTGATGTTGCGGGGGAAAGCAAAGGGATGGAAAAAATATGTGTATGCATGTGTGCTGTGGGGAGCAGCAGTATGTATCCTGATCTGCAGACCGGAAGAGAAGGGAATGCTACGGGTGACGATGCTGGATGTGGGACAGGGAGACTGCATTGTGATGCAAGGTCCGTCCGGAGGTACGTATATGATGGACGGAGGCAGCAGTGATGTGAAACATGTGGGACGTTACCGGATGGAATCCTTTTTAAAATTCAGAGGAATCCATCAGCTGGATTATGTATTTGTGTCACATGGAGACAGTGATCACATCAATGGAATCGAGGAACTGATTGAACGACAGAGTCTGGGAATTAAGATTCGTACACTGGTACTTCCGAACCGGAAAACATGGGATGACAGTCTGGATGCGTTATACAAGCTTGCAAAAAGTGCTCAGATCCGGGTGGCAGTTATGGAACCGGGTGAGATAATCCGTGAAGGAGATATGAAGCTGACCTGTCTGTTCCCAAACGCGGAAGAACAGCAGGAGAAGGGAAATGCGTCATCTCTGGTGCTGAGTCTGCAGTATGGCATGTTCGATATGCTACTTACTGGAGATCTGGAAGGGGAAGGAGAGGCATGTCTGACGCAGATTCTGAAAGAACAATACAAAGATACTCAGTGGGATGTCCTGAAGGTGGCGCATCACGGTTCCAGTAATTCTTCGGGAGAGGAATTTCTGGAACAGGTACAGCCTGTGTATGCGCTGATATCGGCCGGAAGAAATAATCGTTATGGACACCCGCATCAGGAGACACTGGAACGCCTGAGAAGATCCGGATGCCGGATACGCTCTACACAGGATTCTGCGGCACTGGGTATCCGTGTAAAGAAAAATATCATGATGGTTGAATTCAGATGAAAAATTCAGTATACTTTTAGGAAGAGGCATTTTTGAAAGAAGAGAGGAAAATGGATTATGACATACGAAGAAGTGTTACAGAATGCAAAAACATGTATGGGCCCACATTGTAAGGCATGTCCTGTCTGCAACGGAAAAGCCTGTGGCAGTAAGATGCCGGGACCTGGTGCGAAGGGAAGTGGAACTGTAGCAATCCGCAATTATGATAAATGGCAGGAATTGTGTGTGAATATGGATACAATCTGTGAGAACAAGACAGTAGATACTTCACTGGAACTGTTCGGGGAGACGTTTCGCTATCCGATCTTTGCAGCTCCGATCGGGGCAATGAAGCTTCATTACGGAGATAAGTATGATGATCTGGAATATAATGATATTCTGGTATCTGCCTGTGCAGATGCAGGAATTGCAGCATTTACCGGTGATGGAACCAATCCGGCGGTAATGGTTGCCGCAACAAAGGCAATCCGGCAGAAAAACGGGAAAGGAATTCCGACGGTAAAGCCCTGGGATATCGATACATTAAAAGAAAAGCTTGCAATGATCAAGGAATGCGGATCATTTGCTGTTGCAATGGATATTGATGCTGCGGGACTTCCGTTCCTTCAGAATCTGACCCCGCCGGCGGGAAGCAAGACGGTAGAAGAACTGCGTGAGATCATAGAAGAAGCAGGTGTTCCGTTTATTATCAAGGGTGTAATGACGGTAAAAGGCGCATTAAAGGCAAAAGAAGCAGGCGCATCTGCCATTGTGGTATCGAACCACGGAGGAAGAGTTCTGGATCAGTGCCCGGCAACGGCAGAAGTGCTGGGAGAGATCGTGGATGCTGTCGGGGAAGATATGAAGATTCTGGTTGACGGCGGGATTCGTTCTGGTGTAGATATCTTTAAGGCACTTGCTCTTGGTGCAGATGCGGTATTGATCGGACGTCCATATGTAACTGCAGTATATGGAGGGGCAGCTGAGGGTGTGGAATCCTATACTTCAAAACTTGCGGCAGAGTTAAAAGATACGATGGCAATGTGTGGTGCTCATTCCCTGGACGAAATTTCAAGAGATATGGTTAGATAGTGAATGAAAAGCTTAAATGAGGATATAAAGTCAGGAGTATTCAGACAGGCTTATCTTTTATATGGAGAAGAGGCCTATCTGAAAAAACAGTATAAGGACAAGCTGACGAAGGCAATCCTTCCGGAGGGAGATACCGTTAATTATGCTTATTATGAGGGCAAAGGGATCCTGCCCGGGGAATTGATCGATCTGGCAGAGACTATGCCGTTTTTTGCAGAGCGTCGTCTGATTGTTGTAGAGAATTCCGGTTTTTTCAAAAATGCATCGCCGGAACTGGCAGACTATATCAGGACGATGCCGGAAACAGCCTGTTTTCTCTTCATTGAAAATGAAGTAGACAAGCGTGGCAAACTCTATAAGACAGTAAAGGAAAAGGGCCGGATCGCAGAGATGGGCCGTCAGGATGAAAAAACGCTTCTGTACTGGATTGCCAGTAATGTAAAAAAAGAAGAACGTCAGATTAAGGAATCTACCGCAAGATATTTGATCTCCATGGTTGGAACGGATATGGAAAATCTGGAAAAAGAGATGGAAAAGCTTTTTTCTTATACGCTGGGAAAAAGTGAGATTGCGATTCAGGATATTGATGATATCTGCACAAGCCAGGTTACGAATCAGATCTTTGCCATGGTGGAGGCGGTAGCGGCGAAGCAGCAGAAGAAAGCTCTGGATTATTATTATGATCTGCTGGCGCTGAAGGAACCACCTATGCGGATATTGTATCTGCTTTCACGTCAGTTTAAATTATTGATGGAAGTTCGGGATCTGGTCAGTAAAGGTTTTGACAAATCTCAGATCGCGAAGACGGTGGGGCTTCATCCCTTTGTGGCAGGCAAGTATATGCAGCAATGTCGTGATTTTTCAGAGACAGAGTTAAGGTCCATCCTGGAAGATGCAGCAGAGACGGAAGAGATGGTTAAGACAGGAAGACTAAATGATATGATGAGCGTGGAACTCTTTATTGTAAAATACAGTGTCTGACCGTTGTCAAACAGAATCTGCCGTGATAAGATAAGGATTACTGTAAAAACAAAATGTGAAATAAATGTAAGGAGAACGAGATAAGTGTCAATAATAGATCAGAGTAAAATTCGTAATTTTTGTATTATTGCCCATATTGATCATGGAAAATCCACTCTGGCAGACCGTATCATCGAGATGACAGGTCTTCTTACCAGCCGTGAGATGCAGTCGCAGGTTCTTGATAATATGGATCTTGAGAGAGAACGGGGGATTACGATCAAAGCACAGGCGGTTCGAACTGTCTATAAAGCGAAAAACGGAGAAGAATATATATTTAATCTGATTGATACTCCGGGACATGTGGACTTTAATTATGAAGTGTCAAGAAGCCTTGCGGCCTGTGACGGAGCGATCCTTGTGGTCGATGCTGCACAGGGAGTTGAGGCACAGACACTGGGCAATGTATATCTGGCACTGGATCATGATCTGGATGTCATGCCGGTGATTAACAAGATTGATCTTCCGAGTGCGGAACCGGAACGTGTCATTGAAGAGATTGAAGATGTGATAGGAATCGAAGCAACTGATGCACCACTGATATCTGCAAAAACAGGACTGAACGTGGAAGAGGTGCTGGAACAGATTGTAGAAAAGATTCCGGCACCGCAGGGGGATCCTATGGCTCCTTTACAGGCGCTGATCTTTGATTCCCTGTATGATTCCTATAAAGGAGTCATTGTATTCTGCAGAATTAAGGAAGGAACTGTGCGAAAGGGAACGCCTATTCTCATGATGGCGACCGGAGCAAAAGCTGAAGTGGTAGAAGTTGGCTACTTTGGAGCGGGTCAGTTCATTCCGTGTGAGGAATTAAGCGCCGGAATGGTTGGGTATATTACGGCAAGTCTGAAGAATGTGAAAGACACTCGTGTCGGAGATACGGTTACCAATGCATCTTGTCCATGTGAGAAGCCGCTTCCAGGTTATAAGAAAGTCAATCCAATGGTATATTGTGGAATGTATCCGGCAGACGGAGCCAAATATCCGGATCTTAGGGATGCGCTGGAGAAGCTGCAGTTGAATGATGCCTCTTTGTATTTTGAGCCAGAGACATCAATCGCACTTGGATTTGGCTTCCGCTGTGGATTCCTTGGTCTTTTGCATCTGGAAATCATACAGGAGCGTTTGGAGAGAGAATATAATCTGGATCTGGTAACGACAGCGCCAGGCGTTATCTATAAAGTGCATAAGACGAACGGGGAAGTTATCGATCTGACTAATCCGTCGAACCTTCCGGATCCTTCTGAGATAGAATATATGGAAGAACCGATCGTAAAAGCGGAGATCATGGTTACTTCAGAATACATCGGGGCAATTATGGATCTTTGTCAGGAAAGAAGAGGAATCTATGATGAGATGGAATATATCGAAGAGACCCGTGCGGTGCTCAGATACCATCTGCCATTAAATGAGATTATCTACGATTTCTTTGATGCACTGAAGTCAAGATCCAGAGGTTATGCTTCTTTTGATTATGAACTGGATGGATATACACGTTCAGAGCTGGTAAAACTGGACATTCTTATCAATAAAGAACAGGTGGACGCATTGTCCTTTATTGTCCATGCCGACAATGCGTATGAGCGCGGAAGAAAGATGTGTGAAAAGCTGAAGGAAGAGATTCCGAGACAATTGTTTGAGATTCCGATCCAGGCAGCGATCGGAGGCAAGATCATTGCAAGAGAGACTGTGAAGGCCATGCGAAAAGATGTGTTAGCCAAGTGTTATGGTGGTGATATCAGTCGAAAGAGAAAGCTTCTGGAAAAGCAGAAAGAAGGAAAGAAGCGTATGCGTCAGGTTGGTAATGTAGAGATTCCTCAGAAAGCATTTATGAGTGTATTGAAGCTGGATGATAAGTAATGAAACCGTTAGAGATATATATTCATATTCCTTTTTGTGTGAAAAAATGCAGATATTGTGATTTCCTGTCGGCGCCTGCAGACGCAGAGGAAAGACAAAAATATATAGAACAACTTTGTAGGCAGATACGCTCATATGATAAACTGGCAGAGGATTATCATGTTACCAGTATTTTTCTCGGAGGAGGGACACCTTCCATTCTGGAGGCCGGACAGGTCAGGGATATTATTGATGCGGTCAGAGGTACGTTTCCGGTTGACTCTGATGCAGAGATTACGATTGAGGTCAATCCCGGAACTCTGGACAGAATCAAGCTGATCTCCTACAGACGTGCCGGGATCAACCGCCTGAGCATCGGTCTTCAGTCCGTGCATGATCAGGAACTCAAAATGCTGGGAAGAATCCATACATTCCGGGAGTTTCAGGAGACATTTACGCTCGCAAGAGAAGAAGAGTTTGACAATATCAATGTGGATCTGATGTCCGGAATTCCTTTTCAGACACTGGATGGTTGGGAGAGTACACTGAGAACGGTGGCAGAACTTGGACCGGAGCATATCTCTGCTTATAGTCTGATTATTGAAGAGGGAACTCCTTTCTACGAGAAATACGGAGAGGGAGAGAGAGCAGAAGCCAGGAGAAGAAGAGAACTTCCGGATGAAGATACGGAGCGTATGATGTATCAGTTTACAAAGAATATACTCAGGGAATATGGTTACCACAGATATGAGATTTCAAACTATGCGAAAGACGGATATGAATGTCGGCATAATCTCGGATATTGGAATCGTGACGAGTATCTTGGAATCGGAACCGGCGCAGCATCACTCATGAATAACAGACGCTGGACGCAGGGAGAAGATCCGGAGAGCTTAAGCATTGAAAATCAGATGGAAGAATACATGTTTCTGGGACTTCGAAAGATGAAAGGGATCTCTGTCACCGGATTTTATCAGTCCTTCGGGAAAAGTATACAGGATGTGTATGGAGATGTCCTGCATAAGCTTTTGCAGGAAAAACTGATAGAAAAATCCGGAGACAACATACGCCTGACAGAACGTGGCATTGATATCAGTAATTATGTTATGAGTGAATTCTTATTTTAATTGTTGTCTATAACTGGAACAGGATTCCAATGACTGCACCTGCTGCAATCCATACAAGCGGGTGCAGTTTTTTTAAGTGTTTTATCTGAAGCAGTAAAAATGCTGCCAGACAGATCAGGGTACTCAGAATATCAATCTGAGAAACGCCGTTCCTGGTTACAACGATCGCAATCTGAAGAAGTTCCCATACGGCATATCCGATCAATGCGGCAACGGTTGGGCGGATTCCGTAGAAAACGGCTTTTACCGTCGGATTTTCATTGAAGTTTTCGAGAAAACGGGCAATGATCACGATGATCACCAGTGCAGGTGCTGTTAAGGACAGCGTGGCAACGATTGCACCGGGAATTCCGGCTGCAGAGTATCCGGCATAGGTTGCCATATTGACGCCAACCGGTCCCGGTGTGCTTTCACTGATGGCAATCATGTTGGCAAGCTCGTTAGCGGTAAACCAGTCATATCTGGTCGTAAGGTCCATTAAAAAAGGAACCGTTGCCATACCTCCGCCTATGGAGAATAGACCAATCTTAAAGAATTCAAATGCAAGTGTCAGATAGATCATTTCTTGGTCCTCCCTTCAACAGAGCGTGCGATAACGCCGATGATTCCTGCCAGTACGATAATAAGTGCGGTTGGCACCGGAGTAAAGCAGGCAAGAACGAACGCCGCAACAAAAAGAATTCCTCCAAGAATGTCTATGATTCCTTTGCGTGCCATGGTTACGACTGTGTTCAGCATCAATGCGCATACAATGATACGGATACCGGCAAGTGCATGATCCACTGCAGGCAGATGGATAAAGTTCTGAAGAATGGATGCAACGAGACAGATAATTATGATGGAAGGTGATATGACGCCAAGTGTAGCGGCCGCTCCACCAAAAAAACCGGCCTGTTTGTATCCGACGTAGGTGGCTGTATTGACGGCAATGATGCCGGGGGTACATTGGCCAATTGCGTACATGTCCAGAATCTCTTCTTCTGTACACCAGTGATGAGATTCCACGACTTCGCGCTGAAGCATGGGAAGCATCGCAAGGCCGCCGCCAAAAGTAAGTCCTCCGATTTTGCAAAAGCTGATATAAAGTTGTGCCATTTTTCTTAGTTTCATATTGTTTATTCCTTTTCGTCAAGATTTATAACAAATGTGTCATGATTAATGCGTAGATTTCCTGATTCTTTTTGGCCCAGTTATTGGCAATTGTCTCAGCCTCAGCTTCTGTTGGAGCAGTGAGCGTCAGGTCGATCAGAGGAAATCCGTGTTCGAGTACCTGACATCGTACAGAATATTCCCTGTTTGAATTTTTATAATAATCAGATTTGACTGAAACTTCGTTTTTTAATTCATATTGTTTAGCTTTCAGAAAAGCATTGATATCTTCCTGAATAGCAGGTGAGATATCATTTTTGAAATAATGAATGGTCTCAACGCCCTCTTCTGTAAGATGATAGAAAGTACGGCTGTGAGTGGATTCTTCGCGGATGAAGCCGGAATCGATCAGTTCCGAAATCGCCTGCTGCAGGTTAAAATAAGTGGTATAGCCTTCGTTCAGAATGAATTCAGATATCTGAGAATTTGTCAGAGGGAAGTCCACTTTATTTAACATATATAAAATGATCAGTTTATATAATTTGAATGATTGGGTCATAATGAAAACTCCTTTCCCTGCCAGATGTCGTGTGTTTTAAAATAAACCTGCATGGCATTTAAGACCTGACGTTTATTGGCTGTCCACAGAGGGGCGAGCAAAAGTGATTTTGGTCCGTCACCAGTCAGTCGATGGATGACAATATCCGGGCGAAGCTGTACAAGACATCTGCTGAGCAGTTCAAAATATTCCTCCATCTCAGGAAGTTCAAGCGGATGGGAAAGATAGGCGTCTGCCAGATCCGTTCCCTTTAGTATGTGCAGAAGCTGAAGCTTTACTCCCTGGATATCCTGTGTGTTCAGATAACGCATAGTGTCAAGCATATCATTGGTGCTTTCGCCTGGAAGGCACAGGATGGTATGAACGATTACCTCGATACTGCGGGCACGCAGTTCTTTGACTGCCTGTTCAAAGACCGGAAGATCATATCCTCGTCGGATATAGAGTGCCGTATCGGGATGAATGGTCTGAAGTCCAAGTTCAATCCAGACAGGCTTTATCTGGTTCAATTCACTGAGAAGCTCCAGAATCTCTGATCCCAGACAATCCGGTCTGGTTGCGATTGACAGGATACGGATATCCGGATGATGGATTGCTTCCATAAAGATCTTTCGCAGGTATTCTACCGGTGCATAAGTGTTGGTATAAGCCTGGAAATAAGCGATATAGGAAGTACCCGTCTGCTTCCCTGATACTCTGATTTTGCCGCATTCAATCTGTTCAGTGATGGAAAGAGACGGTGTCTCTGCAAAATCACCAGAACCGCCGGCACTGCAGAATATGCAGCCCCGGCGTCCCAGAGTACCATCTCGATTGGGGCAGGTCATTCCCCCATTCAATGAGATCTTATATATTTTTTCGCCATATGTTTTCTTTAGGTAATAGTCCAGAGAATAATATCTTTTCTCGTTCCAGCGAACGGTCATATCAGATCAGTTCCTTTACTGCACGGCTTACGACATCTGATACACGAGGATCAAATGCTTCCGGCAGAATGTTATTTTCGTTCAATTCATCATCCGGAACCAGTCCGGCGATGGCCTTTGCGGTTGCAAGTTTCATTTCTTCTGTGATAGAAGAAGCACGTCCTTCCAGAGCACCTCTGAAGATACCAGGAAAGGCAACCACGTTATTTACCTGATTTGGAAAATCAGAACGTCCGGTACCGACTACTTTTGCCCCTGCAGCTTTTGCGAGATCCGGCATAATCTCAGGAACCGGATTGGCCATTGCAAAGATGATCGCATCTTTGTTCATGGATGCAATCATTTCCTGAGTCACAATATTGGGAGCAGATACACCGACGAAGATATCAGCACCTTTCAGGGCATCGGCAAGAGTACCTTTCTGATTGTCGAGGTTTGTTACTTCTACCATTTTCTGCTGCATCCAGTTCAGATTCGGAGAATCTTTTCCTATAATTCCGTTGATGTCGCACATGGTGACGTGCCTGAATCCATAGGTAAGGAGAAGCTTTGTGATTGCGACACCGGCAGAACCTGCACCGTTAATGACAACTCGGGAATCTTCCTTGTTCTTTCCGGTTACTTTCATGGCATTGATGATACCGGCAAGAACGACGATTGCCGTACCGTGCTGATCATCATGGAATACAGGGATATCAAGGAGTTCTTTTAATCGTTCTTCAATTTCAAAACATCTTGGAGCACTGATGTCTTCCAGATTGATGCCGCCAAAGGCAGGTGCGATATTTACCACCGTTTTTATGATTTCTTCTGTATCCTGAGTATCCAGACAGATAGGAACAGCATTAACGCCGCCAAATTCTTTAAACAGAACGGCCTTTCCCTCCATCACCGGCATTGCAGCAAGGGCACCGATATTACCAAGTCCCAGCACGGCACTTCCATCCGATACGACAGCGATTGTGTTGGATTTGATCGTATAGGTGTATGCCGCTTCTTTGTCTTCGGCAATCACCTTACATGGTTCTGCAACTCCGGGAGTATAGGCAATTGCCAGATCTTCGCGGGAATTTACGTGAGATTTTGCGGTCGTTTCTATCTTTCCCTGCCATTCTTCGTGCATCTTAAGTGCTTTTTCACTATTTGTCATTGGAATACCACCTTTTCATATGTTCTTTCTTCTTATTATTATAAATTGCATACCGTGTATTAACACCGTTGGTGCCGGTGTTTACAGGATAAAAAGTATTTGTACACCGACGCTATAATAATAGCATTACTGCCAGATCAAGTCAATAAAACATAATGATTCAGAAAACCCTTTAAAAATATGAATTTGTGTTGTATAATAT
>NZ_JAFBIZ010000048.1 GCF_021531995.1 Faecalicatena contorta | reverse complement strand
ACATAATTCCGTTTACAATCATGGAAAATGCTATCGTAAACAACAGACTGTATATGTAACTCGGAAAATTAATATTCCTTCCAAACATGGCCGCTTCTACTTCCACCGTCTGAATGATGAACAGATGCAGAACCCTGCCCAGTCCTACGCCGACCAACGCACCGATCAGTGTCAACAGGATATTTTCACGATACACATAACCAGCAACTTCCGGATTATAAAAACCAAGCACCCGCAAAGTTGCCAGTTCTCTTTTTCTTTCCGCAATATTGATCGTATTCAGATTATAGAGTACAACAAAGGCCAGCATTCCGGCAGATATAATCAGTACTATGATTACCAGATTCAGACTTCCGAGCATATCATCCAGCTGTTTTTCAATGTCATGCATATATCCGACACTTAAGACTTCCTCCTGTGCCAGTATCTCCTGTCCTGCATCTTCCAGATCTTCCTTAGAGTAAGAGTCGTCTACTGCAAAGAATACGCTGTTATACTCCGGTTTCTCCCCGTACACTTTCTCATAATACTTCGGAGTCATGTACATATAATGTCCCATATAGTTCTCGCAGATATGATCAATCCTTATCTCCTTATTGCCATTCTCTTTATCCCTGATACAGATGGTATCGCCTGCCTTTGCATCCAGAAGTTTTGCCGTTTTTTCACTGATAATCACTCCGTCATCTGACAGATGATACACCTCTTTTGTTTTTCGATCCCGGAAATGAACATAATCATCTGCATTCTCAGAAGAACTTAAGATACACTGATAAGTATCCCTTTCTTTCTTTCCATTGACAAGCGTGATTTTCTTCATGTCCGCTTCCATGAAGCGAGCCAGATCATCATCTTCTTCGAGGTACTGTGTCAAATGTTCTCTGTCTTCATCCGTCAGGTCTTCCTTCAGATAGATACTTCCATCGTACACCTGAATCTCTGCATACTGGAGATCCGCGATCTCATATACCGAATCACGCAGTCCAAATCCGACCAGCATCAGTGCCATACATCCACTGATTCCAAAAATCGTCATAAAAAATCGTTTTTTATAACGCATCAGATTACGAACTGTCGACTTCCATGTAAAGTTCAGATGTTTCCAGACCAATGAAATATGTTCAAGGAAGACTCGTTTTCCATTTTTTGGCGCCGGCGGACGCATCAATACGGCCGGCTGAGACTCCAGTTCCCGATAACATGCCAGAAGTGTTGCTATTGTTGTACATGCAATTGCCGCTACCGATGCCATTGCTGCATATGTCCAGTCATATGGCACCAGGATCTTCGGAATATGCCGGTACAGAATACCATATGCATATATGATAATATACGGCAGGATCTTTTCACCCACCAATACTCCAAAGACACTTCCACCAACCGTTGCAAGAAGTGCGTATCCCAGATATTTCGCAGCAATCGCAAATTTATCATATCCAAGAGCCTTCATTGTTCCGATTGAGATTCTCTGCTCTTCCACCATACGGGTCATGCTGGTCAGGCTGATCAGCGCTGCTACCAGGAAGAAGATCACTGGAAATACTCTTCCTATCGCTCCGATTCGTTCTGCGTTTTCCCCAAGTCCGGCATATTCTGTCAATGTACTTCTGTCATATACATACCATTTCGGAGATTCGATTTTGGCAATTTCTTCTTCTGCATCTGCAATCTCGGCTTCTCCATCTGCAATCTCAATTTCCGCTTCTGCCTTTCCCTCTTCATATTCTGTTCTGGCATCTGCGAGCTTTGATTCATTCTCAGCGATTTCAGATTCCCCTTTTGCAAGTTCACTTTCACTGTCCTGTATTTCCTTCCATCCAGACTGAATCTGAGCCTGCCCGTCTTTCAGCTTCTGATCAGCCTGCATAAGCTCTGCTTCACTCGCATCCAGCTGCGCCTTTGTACTCTCAAGCGTTTTCTGGGTCTCCACAAGCTGCTGTTTTGCTGCTTCCAGATTCGCCAACTGCTCCTGATAGATCTGCTCCTGTGCATCCAGAGTCGCCTTCATCTGTTCTGCCTGTATCAGCAGTTCCTGATTGTCCTCTTTCCATTTTTCGTATTCCGGCGTTCCCTCCTGTGGACTTTCCGGAATCATGGCAAGAAACTGCTCATATTCTATCCAGGAAGCATCCAGACTCTGCCGCATCACTTCAAGTCCCACTTCTCCTTCTTTGATCTGTGCCTCCGCCTGTGCCTTTCCCGATTCAAACTGTGACAGACCTGATTCGTATGCCAGACGCCCTTCTGCAAGCTGCTGCACTCCGGACTGGTACTGCTCCTTTGCCACATCCAGTTCCTGTTGTTTTTCTGCAAGGACAGATTTTGCATCCGCAATCTCTTTCCTGCCATCGCTGATCTTCTGCTTCGCATCATCCAACTGCTTCTGTGCATCCGCAAGCTCCTGTGCCGCATCATTTAGCTCTTTTTCAGCTTTCTGCTTTCCATCTTCCAGTTCTTTTCTGGCATCTGCAAGCTTTTCATTTGCCTCACCCACAATCTCCTGCCTGCGTACAGCTGCTCTTTCATCTGTAATGGCCTCTATATGATCCATTACCTCTTCCACGCAGTCTTCATATTCGTCCGAAAAAGCAAGCAGTTTTTCCGCTCCTTCCACCCGGACGTATACTTCTGTATACACATCCAGGTCAAAGGTACTCTCCGGAACGATAAGAAATGCATCTATATTACCGGTACCGATCGTTGTACTTCCCCGTCCATAAGATATGTAACAGGGGCTGTTTCCTCTTCCAACCACCTTAACTTCTTCTGTTTTTAAAGTATCAGACACCGGATCCTCTGTCCCGCTCTTCAGCGTGATCACATCTCCAATCTGATAATCCGATTCATCATCCGCCAGACATTCCCCCACTTTCTCAGGTAGTCTTCCTTCACTGACCGTAACTTCATTCATCTGTTCCTGTAAAGACATAACATGCAGTACCGTCTGTTTATCTTCTACATTGTACAGAAAATCCGCACTGTAGGCTCCCTCGGCTTCTGCAACTCCTTCTACCTCTTCTATGGCCTTTACATCATCCTCTGTTACCCCATAAGTACTGAGTGCTTTGATATCCATCAGACTGTCGCCGTCAAAATACGCATCTCCGGTAATCCGCATGGATGGTTCTGCCGCTCGGATTCCGGAAAAAAATGCCACTCCCAGTGCAACAATAAAAAGAATGGACAGGAAACGCCCCGGACTTCTTCTGATCTCCATATAAAAATCTTTACGCGTTACTTTTTTCTTCATTTTTCGCTCCTACCATTCTATCGTCTCAACAGATACCGGATGTTCGTTTCGGCTAATCCTGTATACTTTTCCATTTTTTATCTTGATCACTCTGTCTGCCATCGGTGCAATTGCCGAATTATGTGTGATCAAAATGACCGTCATTCCTTTTTCTCTGCAGGTATCCTGCAAAAGTTTTAAGATTGATTTCCCGGTATTATAATCCAGCGCTCCTGTCGGCTCATCACAGAGAAGAAGTTTCGGATTTTTCGCAAGTGCTCTTGCAATCGATACTCTCTGCTGCTCTCCGCCTGACAGCTGTGCCGGAAAATTGTCCAGTCGATCTCCCAATCCAACCTCTTCCATTACCTGTACAGCATCCATCGGATTTTTACAGATTTGAAGCGCCAGTTCTACATTCTCCAGTGCGGTCAGATTTGGAATCAGATTATAGAACTGGAACACAAAACCAATATCATCTCTCCGATAGGCCGTAAGCTGCTTCTGCGAATACCCGGAAATATCTTTTCCATCTACGATCACTTTTCCTTCTGATGCAGTATCCATGCCGCCCAGAATATTCAGCACCGTAGTCTTACCGGCACCACTCGGCCCTACCACCACAGCAAACTCTCCCTTTTGAATCTCAAAATCAATACCTGCCGCAGCCATAATCTCAACTTCTCCCATCCGATATATCTTTTTCACACCCTCCAGGGTAACAAATCCACCCATATTTGCTCCTTTCGTAATATGCATCCCGCCATTATTTCTTTATATTATAGCACGTATAAAAGATGAATAAGGGAACTTAATAATTAAATTATTCTAAAGTTACACCTGCACTATTCCCTCTGCATGAACCCCCGAAGAATCCGGCCTGAATCTGTAAAAGCCCGGGAGACAGACAGCATTCTGTCCATCTCCCGGGCTCTTATAAATTCGTAATCTGATCAGTAAGAAGCGGAGGCATCGGAATGATTTTCCCGATAAGGCCCGCGCCTTACTGCACTCATACTTTCTTTTATTCTTTGCCGTTAAAGCAATATGTACATACTTTGCAAGGTTCAATGCCAATAGACGCAAGCAGATCATCCAGTCTGTGATACCGCAGCGTCGTGAAATTCTGCTGTTTGCGAATATCCTCTATCATCTGCGCATACTTACAGCTGCACGGATTTGCATATTCCTCCAATACTTCCTTTGATACATCGTCTCCTTCGCGTTTCCTGATCATCTGTCTGGCGATCAGTTCCATCTCTGACTTGGAACGTGAAAAGTTCAGATACTTACATCCGTACATGATCGGTGGGCATGCCGGACGAACATGTACTTCCTTTGCTCCGCTCTGATACAGAAATTCTGTCGTCTCACGAAGCTGTGTTCCACGCACGATAGAATCATCAATCAGAAGGAGTTTCTTATCCTCAATCAACGCATGTACCGGAATCAGTTTCATACGCGCAATCAGATTCCTCTGATTTTGATTGGTCGGCATAAAAGAACGCGGCCATGTAGGCGTATATTTGATAAACGGTCTTGCATACGGGATGCCCGATTCATTCGCATATCCAATCGCATGTGCAATTCCGGAATCCGGAACACCCGCAACAATATCCGGATGAACGGAATCTCCATCTCTCTTTGCCAGCATACTTCCGCATCGATAACGCATCTCTTCTACATTAACTCCTTCGTAGGAAGAGGTTGGATATCCGTAATATACCCACAGGAAGGAGCATATCTTCATCTCTTCCTTCGGACCACTCAACGTCTCAACACCTTCCGGAGTAACAAATACAATCTCTGCCGGACCCAGTTCTTTGTAATCAACATATCCCAGATTAATATATGCATGACTTTCAAAAGAAACACAATATGCATTATCCTTACGGCCGATCACAAGCGGTGTTCTTCCATAACGGTCTCTGGCAGCATAGATGCCCTCCTGTGTCAGGATTAAGAGTGTCATAGAGCCGTCCACCAATTCCTGCACATATTTGATTCCCTCCAAAATAGAATCTTTTTCACAGATCAAAGCAGCAATCAATTCAGTAATATTGATCTGACCATTCGTCATTTCCTGAAAATGAGAATGCGCACTGTCATACAACCGTTCCAGAAGATCATCGTAATTATTAACCTTTCCGACGGTTGTGATTGCAAAACTTCCGAGCTTTGAACGAATCAAAAGAGGCTGAGGCTCAAAATCAGAGATACATCCGATACCAAGATTACCTTTCATTTCCCCTACATCCCGGTCAAACTTTGTACGAAACGGAGTATTTTCAATATTATGAATCGCACGATTGAATCCTCCCTCTCCGTATGTTGCCATTCCGCCGCGTCGTGTTCCCAGATGCGAATGATAATCCACACCGTAAAAAAGTTCAAGTACACAGTCTTCCTTTGATGCTACACCAAAAAAACCTCCCATATGACATCTCCTTTTCTATTATCTATATACCAAAAATTTTTGCCTTTCAAATTGTATCACAGATGATAACCCTATGTCCAGAAATCCGCATACACTCTGCAAAATGTCTGCTTTATTTCAGCATTTCCTTTAATTTTTGATTGACCATTCCAGGATTTGCCTTTCCTTTCATAGCTTTCATCGTCTGTCCTACCAGCGCGCCGAGTGCTTTTTCTTTTCCCCCTCTGTAATCAGCAACTGCCTGCGGGTTCTCTGCAATTATTTTTTCCAGAACTGCCTCCAGCGCACCTTCATCGTTTACCGTTTTTAATCCGTGTTCTTCTACATACTGATCCGGATCCACATCTTTGTCAAAGATCTGTTCAAACACCTCTTTTGCCACGGAGCTGTTGATTGTTCCCGCTTCCGTAAGCTGAATCAGTTTCGCAAGATTCTCCGGTGAAAAACTGATATCCTCCGGCTCCATCCCCTTCTCTTTCAGAAGACGCATTGTTTCTACCATGAGCCAGTTGGATACTTTCTTGGACTTTCCACAGAGCGCCGTCGTTTTTTCAAAGATATCTGCCATCTGCTTTGATTCTGTGATAATCTCCGCATCGTATTGTGGAATATCAAATTCCTTTTTATAACGTTCCAGCTTCTCGTCACGGAATTCCGGCTGCCGGGATCTGATTTTATCAATCCACTCATCACTGATTACAATCGGTACGAGATCCGGTTCCGGAAAATAACGATAATCCTGCGCATCCTCTTTTGAACGCATAGCATGCGATGATTCTTTGTTATCATCCCATCTTCTGGTCTCCTGTACAACCATTTTTCCGGCTTCAATCAGCTCTATCTGTCGTTCGTGCTCCCCTTCGATGGCTCTTGCAATCGCCTTGAAAGAGTTCAGGTTCTTCATCTCTGTACGGGTTCCGAATTCTTTTGTTCCGGCCTCTCTGACAGAAAGGTTTACGTCCGCTCTCATGGAGCCTTCCTGAAGCTTACAGTCAGAAGCTCCGAGATACTGGATAATCGTACGCAATTTTTCCAGATATGCGATTACCTCGTCCGCGGAACGCATATCCGGCTCCGATACGATCTCAACCAGAGGCACCCCACTTCGATTATAATCCACAAGAGACGTATCATCCCATTCATCATGAATCAGCTTTCCGGCATCTTCTTCCATATGCATCTCATGAATACGTACTTTCTTCTTTGTATCTCCAACCTCAATCTCTACATAACCATTTCTGGCAATCGGAAGATACAGCTGTGAGATCTGATAATTCTGCGGATTGTCCGGATAAAAATAATTTTTCCGGTCAAACTTACATACCTTTGTAATATCACAGTTTGTTGCAAGACCAATTGCCATTGCATATTCTACCACCTGTTTGTTCAACACCGGAAGAGACCCCGGCATACCGGTACATACCGGACAGGTATGTGTATTTGGTGCTCCCCCAAATTCCGTGCTGCAGGAACAGAATATCTTCGTTTTCGTTGCAAGTTCTACATGGACTTCCAGTCCGATGACAGTTTCATATTGTTTTGCCATGATTATCTTGCCTCCTTTGCGATCTCTGGTCTCTCATAAGTTTTTGTCTGTTCAAATGTATATGCCGCACGAATAATCTTATTTTCTTCAAAGCAATTTCCAATGATCTGCATGCCGACCGGAAGTCCCTTCGTATCTTTTCCGACCGGAATTGTAATTCCCGGAAGTCCTGCAAGGTTTACAGATATTGTATAAATGTCTCCCAGATACATTTGAATCGGATCACTTAAACTTTTTCCGATTTCCGGAGCAGTTGTTGGTGCTGCCGGTGCAATGATCACATCATACTTTTCGAATGCCCGGTCAAACTCCTGCTTAATCAATGCCTTGGTACGTAATGCCTTCAAGTAATAAGCATCATAATATCCGGAACTCAGAACGAATGATCCCAGCATGATTCTTCGTTTTACCTCCGGTCCAAACCCTTCAGAACGAGTCTTCTTATACATATTGTGAAGCCCTTCATACGTTTCCGTGCGATATCCATATTTCACGCCATCAAACCGTGCAAGATTGGAACTTGCTTCCGCAGAAGCAATTACATAGTATGCCGGAATTGCATATTTCACCAGATTCAGATCAAATTCTTCTACGATTGCTCCTTTTTCTTCCAGTACCTTTACCGCATTCAAAATAGGTTCTCTTACTTCCGCATCCAGGCCATCACCAAAATAACTTCTTGGAATTCCGATCTTCATCCCCTTCACGTCATTTTTCAGCGCACTTGTAAAGTTATATGTTTCTCTTGCGATGGATGTACTATCTTTTGTATCATAGGACGCGATCGTCTCCAGAATCGTTGCACAGTCTGTAACATCTTTTGCAATCGGTCCGATCTGATCCAGAGAAGACCCATAAGCAACCAGACCATACCGTGATACAGTTCCGTACGTTGGCTTAATGCCGACAACTCCACAGAAGGAACTTGGCTGACGAATGGAACCGCCTGTATCAGACCCCAATGCGTACGGGCATTCTTCTGCTGCAACCGCTGCACAGGAACCACCGGAAGATCCACCCGGAACATGTTCCAGATTCCACGGGTTTTTCGTTGCGCCATAATAGGAAGTCTCAGTTGTACTTCCCATGGCGAATTCATCCATATTTGTTTTACCTATAATAACCGCACCTGCTTTTTCCAGATTCAGAACTGCCTCCGAAGTAAATGTAGGTCTGAAATTCTCCAGGATCTTAGAGCTACAGGTTGTCAGCATACCTTTCGTACACATATTATCCTTGATTGCTACCGGAACACCTGCAAGCGGCCCTGTCAGGATCCCATCATCAATCTGCTTTTGCACTTCTTCTGCACGCTTTAATGCACCTTCCTTATCAACTGTAACAAAACTGTGTACATCTTTTTCTACTTTTTCTATCTGTGCGATGGAGGCTTTTACGGCATCCATGACAGATATTTCTTTTGCTTTGATTTTTTTCCCCAGCTCTACCGCTGTTAAGCTTGTAATATCCATACCGTATCTTCCTCCTATCCTATCGTCTTCGGCACTTTAAAGCTCTGATCTTTCTTTAGTGGTGCATTTGCCAGTGTATCTTCACTTCCATCCCCATTGACCACTACATCTTCTCGAAATACATTGTGAACCGGAAATACATGAGACATCGGCTCAATTCCCTCTGTGTCCAGTTCATTTAATGTATCGATATAATCCAGCATCTTCTCCATGTCAGCCTTGGCATCCTCTTTTTCCTGACCGGACAGCTCCAGTTTTGCAAGAATGCCTACATATTCAATGGTCTCATCTGATATCTTATTTGCCATTCTTTTTTCCTCCCGACTTTTCTCTCCTGATTCTAAGGCTCCAGCCTGCTCAAATCTCTTGGGAACAATGTTGTCTCCCTTACATTATCTTCTCCGATCAGCTGCATCGTCAGACGCTCCAGACCAATTCCCAGACCTCCATGTGGCGGCATGCCATGCTTAAAGGTTGACAGATACTGCTCCATGCCTTCCTCTGACATTCCTCTTGCTTCGATCTTCTCTGTCAGCATCTTATAATCATGAATACGCTGTCCTCCGGTTGTAATCTCAAGTCCGCGGAATAACAGATCAAAGCTCAATGTATATCTGGTATCCTCCGGATCATCCATTGCATAAAACGGACGCTTTTTGGACGGATAGTGAGTTACAAACACAAAATCACTGTTCCACTCTTCTTTTGCGTACCGCCCGATCAGGACCTCTTCCTCCGGCTCCAGGTCAAATGGGTTTCTCATCTTATGACCATACTTTTCGGCAACCAGTTCTTTAATCTCTTTAAACGGAACTGCCGGAATCTGATCCACCTGCGGAAGCGTTACTCCAAGAATCTTCAACTCTTTTGCATATTCCTTATCCAGAAGATCCATTGCATACTGTAAAAATCCGGTCTCCATTGCCATAATATCTTCAAATCCATCAATATATCCCATCTCAAAGTCAAGACTGGTATATTCATTCAGATGACGTTTTGTGTTATGCTTTTCAGCACGAAATACCGGCGCAGTTTCAAATACTCTGTCGAATACACCTACCATCATCTGCTTATAAAACTGTGGGCTCTGTGCCAACACTGCAGGTCTGTGGAAATAATCCAGTTTAAAAATATTCGCGCCTCCCTCAGCTCCTTTTGCTCCGATCTTCGGTGTATGGATCTCTGTAAATCCCTGACTGTACAGGAAATCACGGAACGCCCTGGTAAGTCCTTCCTGTATTCTGAATTTTGCGCGTTCTCTGATATTTCTCAGAGAAATAGAACGATAATTCAATTTTGCTTCCAGAGACGTATTTAACTTCCATTTGGATATTGCAAGCGGCATCATCTCATCTGCCGGCTCACTCAAGATCCTCAGTTTTTCCATACGGACTTCGATTCCGTTTGGTGCTTTCTCATTTGCCTCCAGAACACCTTCTACCTCTATTGTTGCCGCTTCCTGAATCTCTTTCAGATCAAAATCTGCAGAACCTTCTTCATATACACACTGAAGAAGCCCTTCTCTTTTTCTCAGAATCACAAATGCCACGGTACCCATATCGCGGATCGTATGAACCGCACCGTTCACCTTAACTTTTGATCCCTGCACTGCCTGTTCCATCAATTCGCTGATTTCCAGTGTTTCTTTTGGCTGAACGCCTGTTAAATAATCCATGCTGTTTTCCTCCTTTTCTTCCCGGGACGAATAGCTTGCAAAAAAAGAACCGTCCCGGAATACATACGTATTCCGGGACGGATATCATCTTCGCTATCCGCGGTACCACCCGCATTGAACCCAGCATCGGGTTCCTCTCTCGCGCGTAACGTGCGCCAACGTACTGACCTACTTAGGTTCAATCAGTCTGCTCCGGAGTGTTCCCTATTGTTCTTATTCCTCAAGCAGCGCTCTCAGTCGGTGACGCCACATTCCTGTCAAGTTCCAAAGAACAGAGTCTCTTTCATCGCTTTACTTTTATAAATTGAAATTTTTAATATATGGTAGCACATGTGTTTTTTGTTTGCAAGGCAAAATTTTCATTTTTTTATATTTAAACCATTTTTTCACACCGTCGAATCCATATTTGATCTCTTTGGCATTTCCACATTCATCCAGGTATCATATATATTCCTTTTAAAAGCCTGTTCTTCCAAAATCACAGGAAGATTACATTCATGTCTCCCGTTCCCGGACGCACGCAGATATCCCGTCTTTAGATCTTCCTCCGAAAAATGATATCTGTCTTTCACATCATCAAACAACTCCGGATGCATCAGATAGACCGCAGCCGTAACGTCCCAGTTATAAAATCCCTGAATTCCATAATCCTCCTGATTATAGCCAAACCAGTAATCTGTGCGTTCCCGAATATATTTCGCAATATCTCTGTCACTTGTAAACAGTTCTTTTTTATATTCTTTTTTCGTAAAAAGCACTTTCAGACAGTTATTTCCTGTGATAACAGAAACGCGTCTGCCTTTTTCCAGAACCGTGAGAGACGCAAGTGGGTCACAGGAAAAATTGAGCTCATTCATCACCTTTTTTTCAAAAACCAGCGGCTTCGTAATTCCACCCATCAGCACAATTTCTTTTACATTATCAAAAAACTTCGGATCCCGAAGATAAGCACCCCTTAAATTCGTCAGAGAACCCGTTGCCAGAATTGACAGCTCTCCCCGGTACTTACGCGCCATATCGGCAAGATAATCTGCAGCCTCGCTCTGATAATCACCCGCACAGTTTCCACCTCTTTTCAGAGCAATATCTTCCCTTCCGATCTCCTTTAACATCTTTTGAATCGTTTGATGAACTATCTCAATCGTACTGTTGCCAAATGTCGATGTAATCCCATGAACGATCGCATCCTTACATCCAAGCAGATACAACAGTGCAAGCCCGTCATCCACATCACAATTCTTTACGCCAAACGTATTATCACAATCATATACAATATGTTTCATTGGTAATAAACCACCTCTTTCTCGTTCACTGCAATTCCTGAACGATCCCCGACTTTCAGATTTCTTACACGTCTTTCATTCCCGGATACCGAACAGATCACCGTACCCTCTGAAGTCTTAATACTGATCTCAGCCGTCTCACCCATAAATTCTATTTTTTCGATTGTACCACTCTCACCTGCATCGATTAATTGCATACTGAAAGGACGTATCATGGCATCATACGCTCCATCCGGCATATCTGTCTTCCAGCTTCCAAGCCCACACCGGAATATCCCCTGCACAGCATTTCCCCGAAGATAATTCGTTTTTCCGAAATATTCCGCAACTGCTTTTGTCTGTGGATGATAGAAAATCTCCTCCGGAGATGCATATTGCAGGATTCTCCCATCACTCATAAGTGCGATCCTGTCTGACATCTGAAGTGCTTCTCTCTTATCGTGTGTCACCAGAATTGTTGTAAGCTTCCATTCCTGATGCAGCCTTTTTACCAGAGCTCCCATCTCCATTCTCAGTTTCTCATCCAATCCGGAAAAGGGCTCATCCAGAAGCAGTACTTTGGGTTCTGCCGCCAAAGCTCTTGCAAGAGCCACTCTTTGAAGCTGTCCTCCCGACATCTCCTTCATACGTCGCTCCCCATAACCGGACAACTGAACATCTTCAAGAAGTTCTTCCACACGTTTTTTTTGTTCTTTTTTCGGCACTTTCTTCAATTGCAGGGCAAAGGATATGTTTTTTTCCACTGTCATATGCGGAAATAATCTCAGATCCTGAAATACAATGACCGTCCCCCGTTTTTCCGGCGCTACATGATCCATCTTCTGCTCGTCAATACTGATCGATCCGTCTTCTGTCTCCAGCAGTCCTGCAATACTTTTCAGCAATGTCGTTTTTCCACAGCCAGATGCACCAAGGAGTGAGACAAACTCTCCTTTTCTGATCTCCAGACTAACATCATGAAGAATCTCCTCTTTCTGCAGTTTTATACTCAAATTCTCTATTTTAAGGCTCATGCTTTCTCCTAATTGATCTATGAATAAAATTCCGTACTGTTATTTTTACTGATTTTTCCCGCAGTCCATTCAAATATTCCAAACAACACCAGAGTAATCCCAAGAAAGATCACACTGTAAACACATGCAATATTTCTGTCTCCTCCCTGCAGATACGGAACCATTACAATTGTAAAAGTTTTTACCTGTCCGCCACCAATCAGCAGTGTCAGAAAATATTGACTGAAAGATACGATATAAGCCATGCTGAATGCTGACAGAAGAACCGGTATCAGAAGCGGAAGAGTCACTCGGAAAAACGCCTGTACTGCCGAAGCTCCCAGCACTCTTGCCTGTTCTTCCAATCCATCTCCCAACGCCTCCGTCCCATCCATCAGAAGCCGGACTGCATACGGAAGAGAACAAACCAGATGTGCACATATGACTCCCCAAACCGTATTATTCCATCCAAGTTTAATAAACGTAACCTGAATCCCCATGGCAAATACCGTCACCGGAACCATAAATGGCAGGATGGAACAGAAATACATAACGTCTCTCCCCTTAAATTGATACAGCACCAGTGCTCTGGCAGTCATTGTTCCTATAACGACCGCCACTGCCGCCACTGCCAGTGAGATGAATACACTCGAGAGCATCATCTGCCCCAGCCGGGTGGATTTTCTGAGTATTCCCTCTATTGCACGAAATGAAAAAACCTGCGGAAGAATATCTGGCCATGCCCATCGCTCTGTAAATGCCCAGATGACCATCCATACCACAGGAACAACGATCAGCAGTGCAAAAATCATCAATATTATTCTTATCATCCTATGATTTCTCGTTTTCATTTTTTACCAGACATCCCCTTTATATTTTTCTTCATCAATATAAAATATGCCACTGCACAGAGCAGGGATATCATAATAATGATTCCATTCAGAGCCATCGCATACGGACGGTGCCTGAGGTCAGGATGAATATATTGTATATATGCCAGAATCGGAAGTGCTTTTGGCGCCGTTGCCCCTAGAAGCAGTGGCAGTTCATAGGCCCCCAGGGCAAATACGAATATGATCAGAAAACCGCTCAGAATGGTATTTCTGCATAAGGGAAGTGTAACCTTCCGAAACGCAGTCCATCTGCCCGCGCCAAGATTCACGGCTGCTTCTCCAAGGTTATTATTGATATTGGCCATCAACGCAATCGTAAAATATACAATAAAAGGAATCTCCTTCCACAAATATGCCAGGATAATTCCGACTCCATGTGTATCGTAGATCAACACAGGAAAATCCTTCTGATCCCGGGTCATACCAAATGCATATGCACATCTTGCCAGAAATCCGTTCTGTGACAGAATGTTGATTACAAACAATGCCACAACAACATGGGGCACTGTAATCGGCAATTGAACGATCCTCATCATCAGACCTTTCGCCTTATCACTCATTACCAGAAGCATACACAGAAAAACCCCCGCCACTGTCGCCAGCAATGCCGAGGTGAATGCAATATATAAACTGAAAAATACGGATGTCAACATATCCGGTCTGGTTAATACCTCTTTATAATACTGCAGTGTTGGTTCCGTTAAATCAAATGCTGGAATCACCCCCAGACTTTGGATGATTCCAGTACATAATCCTATAAAAAACAATATTGTAAGTATTATTTGCGGAACTAACAACAGATATGGTGCCAGTTTCTTTCGCATTATTTGCCAACGACCTCTTCTTCCCAGATTTCTTCAATGATCGGAACCAATTCAGCCGGCATTTCCGGGAGACGCTTCTCCAGAAGCTCATCCTGCGGAATCGTGCCCCTTCCCAGGTCTACTTTGTCAAATTCTGCTTTCTGTTCATCCGAAAGCTTATCATAATCAACAACCGGCAATACTTTCAGTGTGTTGTATCTGTCCGCCTGAATCTCCGGTGACATCATCTCATTGATGGCAACCATTGCTCCAGCTTTATTCTGGGAATTTGCTGCAATTGCCATAAAGTTTGTATTTCCAATCGTACCCTTATCAAACTGGAATGTCTGAGTTGTTTCCGTGTAAGTGCCCTCTTCAATCTTCACAGCTGTCGCAAAAGCATCATACGTTACATTTAATATCACTTCTCCATCTGCAAACATATTATCAAGAGTCGTGGAAGAATCCGGGAAAGTCTTTCCTTCATTCCACAGATAAGGATTCAGCCGTCTCAGATATTCCATAGCCGGTTCCACAGCTTCTTTCACAGTCTCTTTGTCAGCTTCCATGTTAAGGAACTGCTCATAGCCACAGATTTCATAGATAATGTTTCTAACAAACACACTCCCTGTAAAATCCGGAAGTGCCGGATAAGTAACTTTGCCCGGATATTTTTTTACGTATTCCAGCAGTTCGTCCGCACTCTTCGGAAATTCAGATGTCACAGCAGTATCTCCAACCAAAACCATCTGGGCTTTCCCGTAAGGCGCTTCATAGCCCTCGATCGGATACGCAAAATCCAGCGTAACATCTTCAGACTCGGTGTCAATATAATCATTAAAATTCGGAAGCTTGTCTGTAAACGGTCCATAAAGCATATGATTTTCCTTCGCAGACTGGAAATTTTCGCCGTTGATCCAGATCATATCGATGCTTCCGTCTTCCTCACCGGCCTGGAGTTCACCGGACAACTGACTTAAGATCTGATCAATATCCATCGGTACTCTTTCCATCGTAATATCATACTTGTCTTTCATCAGAGGCGCAAATACATCATCCAGCCATTCGTTCAGCTTCTCATCTCCACCCCAGCCATAAAAGGTCACCGTAGATCCCTTTGCAGCTTCTTTCAGTTCATCAAAGCTCATTTCTTCTATCGATTTTTCACTGCTGCTGTCATCACTTCCGGAAGCCTCTTCACTTTTGCTTCCACACGCTGCAAGCGACAGCATCATCAATGCAGCTAAAACAACAGATATTATTCTTCTTTTCATACGTATCTTCTCCCCGTAAATATTATTTTGCTTTTTTCTTTTGCCGCTCTGAATAAACCTGTTTCAGAAGAACGATCAGAGCTGCAAGTGCAAACAGGATGAATAATGCCGATACCAGCATCTTCGCTCCTCCTGTCAGCATTCCTCCTACATAGGAGTATACGATTGTCGCCGGAAGCTGACCGATTCCCGTTGCAAGGAAAAAACTCCCGAACGACATCGATGTAAGTCCTGCCGCATAGCTTACAATGTCAAAGGAAATAAAGGGAAGAAGCCTTGCTATTAATATGCTGAGCTGACCGTGTTTGTCAAAGAACTCATCAATCTGTTCCAGCCCTGCTTTACTGGTAAGCTTTTCTACCACATCCCGTCCCAGGATTCTTGCAATAAAGAAACAAACTGCGGCTCCTGCCATAGCACTTGACCAGGACAGGATTGCTCCTTTCCACCATCCGAACAGACTGGCATTGGCAAAAGTAATCAAAAAAGCCGGAAGCGGTGCCGCTATTGACTGTAAGATCATCAATGAAAATGATACCAGAACTGCATACACGCCATAAGATGCAACAAATTCTCTTACCACTGTAAAATCTCCGCTCGCGAACATTTTTACAATATTATTCATCGTCTGATTGACAGACGGAATAAGATAATATGCAGCAATCGCAGCTACAATTAATACAATTACAATAATTTTCCCCATCCATGACTTTTTATTCGTATTCTCTTCCATGTCTTATCTCCATCTGATCCTGCCGTTATTCAAGTTCCCCGACTGCTGCCCATCTGTAGAAGGATTCATCATAGTTTTTCACCTGCTCAAAACCACACATTTCCATGACAAGCTGCATATATGCAGAACGGATTCCTCCTGTGCAATAGGTTACAATCTGATCGTCCTGAGACAGTCCCGCATCTTCAAACATCTGTGTAAGTTCAGCATTCGTCTTTAATGTAGAATCCTCCTGAAACAAATCTGTAAAACGAATGTGAATCGCTCCCGGAAGATGTCCTCCATTAGCCTCTCCGTACAGAATCTCTCCGTTATATTCTTCATCTGCACGAACATCTACCACTTTATAACTGTCATAATTTTCCTGAAGTTCATCTGTATTGATTACATGTGTTTCATCAATTGCATCAACCGTAACCTCGCATGGCTGTGGCTGTGAAGCCCCCTGCTGCATCTCGGCACCGGCTTCTTTCAGACCCTGAAATCCACCATTCACGATCTTTACATCTTCATAACCGGCAGCGAGAAGTTCCCATGCAATACGGCCATCATCTCCCCAGCCTTCATCTGCTGCTGCAAATAAGATAATCTCCTTCTCCTTATCCAGACCAAGTTCCCCCAGTCTCTGCCCAAGACGTTCTGTATCCAGGATACATCCCCAGTTTGCATCTCCGGGAGCACCGTCTTCACAGGTTGCAAGATACTGCCATGTTGTTGCGATCGCACCTTGTACCGTTTCTTCTGCAGCTGCCTCTTCCCCACGGGCATCTACAAGAATGACATCTTCACTGTCCATATGTTCAATTACATAATCAGTGTTAACAACATACTTCCCGGTAAACTCATCTGCAGTTGCCTCTTCATCTGTTTCTTCTTTCTGCTCTTCTGTTTCGGTTGTTTCTTTCACTTCTTCCTTCGGAGCTTCTTCTTTCTCGGATCCACAGCCTGCCAGACCAGCTGCTATAACCATCGCAAGAAACAGTGCAGCATATTTCTTCATTCTTCTCATCATTTTACCTCCCAGTTTAATTCATTTGTTCATTCTATTCTATCATCGTATCCTCTGCCAGTCTAATTGTTTTCATCTATGTGTATTATAGATATTATCTATGCATAATAAACTCCCGGATCATCGAAAGGAACTCATCTGCCAGATACTGATCCAGTTTCTGTCTCGTTGATTCATTAACGATAAGCTTGTCCGGCTGCTGGTACTGTACCCATGCCATTGCACACCATGTGACCCCGCGCAGACAATTGATCTGCGCATACAAAAGCGCTCTTTCCTTCAATCCTTCCGTTGGATATCTCCCATTCACCTTTTCAATATATCCATCCAGAAATCGTTCCATCTCAGGAACCGTCAGAATCACATCCGTCTTCCAGAACGTTGTTGTGGGCGCAATAAAATGCCCGAGATCCTGTGCCGGATCTCCATACAAAGGTTTTTCCCAGTCTATCAGGTAATCTCTTTCTCCCTCAGCATTTATCAGAAAATTTGTAGAATTCAGCTCTGTATTAATACAGCAGCGATAATCAGGCCGGCACTCTTCTCTTTCTATTTTTTCCCATCCATATTCCAGCAACTGCCGCAGAGTCGATTTTTTTTCTTCATCCGCAAGCACTGATTCCATATAGACTCTGACCATTTCTTCACACTCTTCCAGAATTGCGCGCAGAGGATCCTTTGGACGAAGCAGACGGTTGTCCCCCTCAAGTTTCATACTGTGAATGTCTGCCAGACACCCTGCTGCCCGTTCCAGCTCAGTTCGATAATCCAGACTGTGTCCCGGAAGATATTCCATAACCAGTATCCCATAATCCAGTATTTCTTTTTCTCCATCCACATATAATACTTTTGGTGTCCTTCCGGTCTTTTCCAGAAGCCTTAGCGCATAACCTTCATACTCTATCTGGTCTTCCAGATGCATCTGGCTTCCACAATTGACCCGGAGCAGAAGCCTTTGACCTGTGACCGGATGCACAAACAGGTAATTGATATTATACTCGCCCTGTGCAAGAAGCCGATACTCCTCACATACCTGGTCCGGAAGGCCAAGCGCCTCACGATATTTTTTCCCACTGACATATTCATATAAGCCTTTTATTCTGTCCATCCGTTCTTTCCCTCTTTCTCTATCTGATATCCGGATACTGCCGTGCAATTTTTTCCGCCGACACATGCTTCCTGTATTGCAAGCGCAGCCAGTGCATTTTTGCCATAACAGCTAATTTTTTGAAACTTCCTCCCTCAAACCTCCGATCTGATGAGTAGATCCGGTGCTTTGTAATCCCTGTTTTCTCTTTTCTCTTTTTTAAACTCAATGAAAACTGATAATCTTCCATGATTGGCATATCCGGAAACATTCCAACTTCAAAGAACAGATCTCTGTCAATAAAAATCCCCTGATCTCCAAACATGATTTTTCTGTGTTTTGCCCTCCAGTTGGAAGCAATCCTGCAGGTAAACATAAAAAAATTATGCGACTGAAATGCCACCCCAAAACACCCGACTCTGTGATCTTTCATGACATATCGGATCTCTTCCAGTGGATGCAGCGGCAATTCACTGTCACAATGTAAAAAAAACAGGATATCACCACTACTTGCTTTTGCGCCGGCATTCATCTGATTGGCTCTTCCTTTCGGTGCCCGGATTACTCTGTATTCTGTCCCGAGCTTCTCAAGAGTCCGATCTGTACTTCCTCCGTCTACAAACAGAATCTCACAGTGTTTTTTGAGTCCTCTTAATTGTTCTTTTAACCTGCCCACTGTTTTTTCTTCATTGTATATCGGAATAATTATGGATATCCTGCTGGTTCGCATCAAATACTTTCCAGTATATGTATACCGGAGATTTCGTTCTGTTCTCATACGATTCCGATATGCAGCAAGATCTTCTCTGGTATCCATATCCTCCAGCTCCGTAACGAACCCCGCCGTAATCCCTTTACTTTTAAGACTCTCAATCGTATGATCCAGAACACTTCCATGTCCGTAGCTTTGTTTTTCAAAAGTTTCCGCAAGAGGTTTTTTCATTCCAGTCAGATAATATCCTCCATCCGCAGTTGGTCCGAATACCACATCGTAATGATCAAGTGCCGCAAAAGCCTCTTTCAGATATTTTGCCTGAATCTCCGGAATATCCGTACCGATCAGCACACACTTTTCATACCCCTTTTCAAGTATGTCCCGAATTGCCACATACATCCGTTGTCCAAGGTTGTCTCCCTTCTGCACTTCAAATCCTTTTGCATATTCAAAGATCTCTTCCAGGATTCCCACCGGTCCTTCCGGTGTATAATAGACAAATACATCGGCCGCAGATTGTCTGCATGCAACTGCAATATCTTTCAGAAAATTCGTATGCAGCCTCGCACACTGTTCTGCATCCAGATACGGCATCATTCTTGTCTTGGTCTGTCCCGGAAGTGGGATCCTTGTAAATACAACCACTGCCTGATTACACTTCTTCCATACCGTCATTCTCTGTCTTACCCTCTTTTATATAATGTTTTTTCAAATAGATTCCGATTCCAACCATCAAACTTGCCATAAATAGTGCTATTCCAATATAAAGAACTCTGTTTTCTGAATCCGCCAGTCCTGCTGCACCAATCGTGTACATTGCTGTTCCCGGAAGCATAAATAACATTGAAAATACCGCATAGGTTCCTGCCCCGATATCGGTTACTCCATAAGCAAAGTTTTGAAGATTATAAGGAAAAACCGGGACAAGTCTGGTGATCATCAAAACAAATATTTCATTTTTACCTGATTCGTCAAACAACCATTTTTTCAGATAACGATTCTTCATTGCCAGTGGTTTGATACTGTCTTTCAAAAAAAATCTACCCATAAAAAAAGCCAGAATCGCACCGACCGTTGTTGCCGCTGAACAAAATACAGTTCCCCATACAGGTCCAAATAATATCCCCGCAATAATTGCAAAGGTAACTCCGGGAAGTGCCAGCACCACACATCCAACAATCGTCAGTACCATATATATGATCGACGCTATAGCCAGATTTTGCTCAACCATTCTTTCCAGAAATTCCAGATTGTCCATATCCCCCAGATAAGAAGACCATCCGAAGACCTGGTTCAAAACAATGACAATCAGCAGAATTCCAATAAATATCCACAATTTTTTATTCTTCATATTCCCGCACCAATTTCCTGAATTTCTGATGCTTATCATATCATTTTCCTTCCATTCCTTCCAATAGCTATTTTCAATAACTATCTTTTATCATTGATATATTCTATATG
>NZ_JAFBIZ010000047.1 GCF_021531995.1 Faecalicatena contorta | reverse complement strand
GTGTATAATAGATATAAGCAATTTATACTGATGGAGATCAGTAAATATGATACATAAAGGAGAGTGTTTACCATGGTTAATTTATTAGCAGGCCCAAAGGGGACAGGAAAGACACAGCAAATGATTGAACAGGCCAATGCACAGGCTAAAAAATGTAATGGAAATGTTGTATTTATCAAAAAGACACATCGCGATACCGCAAGTGTTGCATTTGATATTCGCACAATCTGCATGGATGATTTCCCGGCAATCACAAATATTGATGAATATATCGGGTTCTTATATGGTATGTACAGTTCAAACCACGACATTGAGTGTGTGTTCATTGATGGCATTTTAAAACATGCCGATATTTCATTGGAGAATATCCCTGCATTCATTGAAAGACTGAAAAAGATCTCTAAAGAATGTGGAATCGAATTCTATGTAAGCATCAGTGCAAGCAAAGATGATCTTGCAAACGTTTCAGCAGAAGGATGCACCTATCTGAATTAGTGATTTAGCAGTAATGAAAGGAATATCAGGCAGTCCATCCATGGACTGCCTTTTTTACGGTAAGATAAATTGAGTGGAATAAAAGATGTAAAACGGAGAAACGCAAGAAGGAGAAGACGAAAGAAGCAGCGCCATCTGCTCGTACTTTTTCTTCTCCTGGCACTTTTTATTGGAGTCATCGGAGGCGCCCGTGCAGTTATGTTAAGATCCAAAGAGGACAAGGCAGCCAAAACCGCTGCTTCATCCAATAAGACGGATAAAACTACTGCAGATGAATCTGATCAGACCAACTCCGATGTAGATGTTCAGGAAATAAAAATTGATACCGGCAACCCTTCTTCCGAAAAAGAAGTATCCATTACCATCAGTTCTATGGGTGACTGTACTCTGGGAACCGATGTGAATTTCAACCAGTCTACCAGCCTGAATGCTTACTATAATATGAACGGACCGGATTATTTTTTCCAGAACGTCAGAAGCATTCTGGAAAAAGATGATCTGTCTATCGTCAACATGGAAGGAACTCTGACGGATTCAACAACCAGAGAAGACAAAACTTATGCATTTAAAGCTCCAGCCGAATATGCAGGTATTCTGTCAGGCAGCTCTGTTGAGGCAGCCAATCTGGCGAACAACCACAGTTCAGATTATGGAAGCCAGAGCACCACAGACACCATCAAAGCTCTGGAAGATGCAGGTGTTGCCACCTTTGGTTTTGACCAGATCAAGATTCTTGATATCAAAGGTGTAAAAATAGGCCTTACCGGAATCTATGAACTTGCAGAACATATGGGAAAAGCAGAACAGGTAAAAGAAAATATTACCGCCCTGAAAGAAGCCGGAGCCCAGCTCATCATCGTTAATTTTCACTGGGGAGTTGAAAAAGAATATTATCCAAATGATACCCAGAAACAGCTGGCACATCTGGCTGTTGACAGCGGAGCAGATCTTGTTATCGGACATCACCCGCATGTACTTCAGGGTGTAGAAAAATATAAAGACAAATATATTGCATACAGCCTTGGCAACTTCTGTTTCGGCGGAAATTCCAATCCTTCTGACAAGGATACCATGATCGTGCAGCAGACATTTACCTTCCATAAGGGGGAATTAAAAGACAGCAGTGATCTGAACCTGATCCCATGTTCTCTGTCTTCCACAAGCTCACATAACGATTATTGTCCGACACCTCTGGAAGGAAATGAAAAACAGCGGGTTCTGGATAAAATCACACAATACAGCACGAATCTATAATAAAGAACTGCCGCAAAACATAGTTTTTCGGCAGTTCTTTGTTTTATTCTATAATACAAATAATATTTCATACAACAATATCATCAGCGGCATCGTAGCAATACAGAATATCACCGACATGACATTGATTACACTTGCATACTTTGAATCTCTGTCATAGATCTGTGCCAGCTGCGTCACCATGGCTGCTGCCGGTGCAGCAGTCGCAATCAGCACAATCATCAGAATATACTCTGCGCTCCCATGGAGCCCCAGATGTCCCAGGACGGCAAACGCTGCGGAAGCTGCCACCGGGAACAGGATCAGCCTCACAAAGCAGATCAGATAGGGACGTTTCTGCCGGAATACCCACAGTAGATTCACATCTCCTATGACCATACCGATAACCAGCATGCTGGCCGGACTTATCATATCCCCGAATCCACTGACGCAGGTTCCTATGATCGTCGGAAGACGGAGCTCTGTCATGAACATAATCAGTCCAATTAGTGTAGCGATCACATTGGGATTGCGGATGATCTTCATGATTCCAAGATCTTTCTCCTGACCGATCAGTTTCACGCCATGTGTCCAGATCAACGCTGTCTGCACCAGAATAAAAGCAGTCGAATAAAATACCCATTCTTCACCAAGAACAGCTTTTACCAGTGGAATGACCAGATACCCGGAATTCGTATAGATGATAGATGCCTTTTCAATGCTGTTAAAATTCAACGCTTTCGATAATAGTCCCGTACCTGCAATCAGCACAATATGAACAACAACTGATACTGCGATTGCCAGCAGGAATCCTTTCAACTTCTCGGTTGTAAGCTCTATCTGAAAAGAATCAATGATTACACACGGATTACAAACGTATACCACAATATTGGATATTATCTTGCTGTCTTTTGTCGTAAACAATCCGATCTTAACGATCATATATCCGACGGCCATCATCAGAAACATGGCAGTAATCTGTTCTGCCAGCAGTATACTTATTTCCATTACGCTCTCTTTCCTTCTTTTCTATTTCTTTAGTCAAACTTCAGGTCTGTGACTGTATTTACTTCTTCATCTTCTTTATACTTCAGCGTAACCTCCTGTCCCGTCTCACACCGAACAACGTCAATGAATTCAGCAACAGATACGTCAAATATCTCATCCGATCCCTCAAGCATAATGTAATAATGGGAAGTACCGTCCAGAACAGCCTGTACAATCTTAGTAATCGGACCGGATATCTTTTTCTCTTCCCTGGTATCTTCTGCAACCTGTTTTACTCCGTTATTCAGAAGCAGCTCCAGATAATTATCTTCACACTGGCTGACACTGTCGCCAATTGCTACAATCTGGTACTTCTGTACATTAACCATTGCGTACTTTTTCACCAGACCTGCATCATCCTTTAATGCGATAAAGTATGTCGGCTCATCCGTGATATTCAAAAGCAGCGGGAAGGTCGCCACATACTTCAGATTCTGCACCTGTCCTTCTGCCGATGACATCGCCGAAGTCTCCGTTGCACCTTCTACTTTATAGTATTTCGTCTCCATGGTTCTCTGGTTGGACAATACAAATCCTACATTGGACTGATCTCCATTTACGGAAGTCACACCGGTATACATCCACACGTCATCGTTCAATGCCAGATAGTTATATCCATCCGTTGTTTCCAGACAGTCTTTCTGGCTTAGGACGCTATTCAGGAATCCATGCTTCAATGTGCCATAATAATCGAACAACTGTACCAGAAGATCTGCGGAATATGCACGATCCACCCATTGCGGAACCTCATCGATATCGTATGTCTCCATCTCGCCTGTAACTGCATTGCAGATCACAACTTTTCCTACCGTCTCTCCACCGAACAGACCGATATTATACTTTTTCACCGGTGCAATCCAGTACGGAACTCCGTCTTCATCAATCTCGAAGCTCAGCTCTCCATATATATAAGTCGGATGTGCAAAACGCAGATGACGATAGATATTCCGGTTAAAATGATCACTGGTCGTATACTTCATTCCCTGATCCAGTTTTACAAGTTCAGTCGACTGAGTCGCCATGTTGATCTTAATATAAGCCGGAATTCCATTCTTCTGATTCGTAAACCACTTGATCAGATTCGCATATCGAAGCGGTGATACACGAACCGGATTGCCTTTATAATTGATCTGACTGTAAATAGTATCAACCTCAAACTGAGATACCATATCCACCATGCTTCCCATCTTACGGTCTCCGAGAATCTCAGCGGTGTCTCTGTCCAGGAGTGGAATCTTGTCAAACGATAATTCCTCTACATCTTCCGTAAACTCACCTTCCTCCACTTCCATCAGCTTCTGATACTTTTTCGCATTGATGATCGGGGATGAAAGAACCGCACCCACCAGATACACGATTCCAAGCCCCAGTATCAGCGTGCCCAACGCTTTCAGCATCTTGCTCTGTCTGAATTCTGACGGACGGAATTTCTTCCGCACTGCATAGAATGCAGCCAGAATAATCAGCAGAACTATGATAAAAAACCAGGTATCCGAGGAATGAATATTAATCGCAGGTATCGTCACATAATAATATATCCCGGCTGCCAAGATCACAGCAATCGCAATCAAAAATTTACTCTTTCCTTTCATATTCTCTCCTTTACGCGCTCATATACCGAGCATTTAGAATTTTTTTCTCCACACCGATACTGTAAACAGTATCAGAAACGGGAAGATCTCCAGACGTCCTGCCAGCATGTCAAAGCAGAATACCAGCTTGGATAATATGGAGAAGTCTGCAAAGTTTCCTGTCGGACCGACATCGGATATTCCCGGCCCGATATTATTTAAGGTTGCCATAACGGAACTGAATGTAGTCGCAAAATCAAACCCATCCAGTGATATCAGAAGAACCGAACCCATGATAATTCCCACATAGGCAACCAGATAGATAAATATGACTCTCAGCACATCCGGACCGACTTTTTTTTCATTGACACGGATAATACTTACCGACTTCGGATGTACCATCTGCACAATTTCACGTTTGATACATTTCAGACCGATCAGGAATCTCGACACCTTAATTCCGCCACCGGTAGAAGACGCACAGGCTCCGATAAACATCAAGGATAATAATATACACTGTGAAAACATTGGCCACATATTAAAGTCAGCCGTTGCATAACCGGTTGTCGTAATGATCGAAGCCACCTGAAATGCCGCATAGCGAAATGCCTGTAGTATACTTTGATACTGGGAACTGATATTGATCGTAATCAATGTAATTGCCCCGGCAATAATTAAAAGATACGCTCTCAGTTCCTCATTTTTCCATATGGATTTTCTGTCTCCAAGCAAAAACAGATAATACAGATTAAAGTTAATACCGAAAAGGATCATAAATATGGTAATAACGCCATCAATATATGCACTGTTAAAATGTCCGACACTTGCCCCATAATTGGAAAATCCACCTGTTCCTGCCGTTCCGAATGCATGAAGCATACTGTCAAACAGATTCATTCCACCAAAAAGGAGCAGGATAATCTCGATGACAGTCATTAAAAAATACATCCCATACAGGATTCTGGCTGTTGACATTGCTTTTGGCACCAGCTTATCCTTCTCCGGTCCTGGCACTTCTGCCCTCATCAGATACATGGAGTTTTTCTTATCCAGCGTTGTAAGTACCATGACAAATACCAACACTCCCATTCCGCCGATCCAGTGCGTAAAGCTTCGCCAGAACGCCAGCCCGTGCGGCAGTATCTCTACATCTTTCATAATCGATGAACCGGTCGTCGTAAAGCCGGATACTGTTTCAAAAAAAGCATCTACATAATTGGGAATATATCCGGATAATGTAAATGGCAATGCTCCAAAGAGCGACCATAAGATCCATGCCAGAGCTACAATGATCATTCCTTCTTTTCCATATATATTACTCTTTTCCGGTTTTTTCACTCCATTCAGAAAGTAGATCACTGCAAGTATTGCGATCGGAACCAGAAAATATATTCCGCTGATTTCCTGATACACTGCAGAGACAATTGCCGGAAGCAGCAATAAAACCGCCTCGACCCCGAGCATTTTCCCGAGTATATATCGTATCATCTTCGTATTCATAATATGCTTTTTGTCTCCTTATACCAGTATATCTCTAAAATCATTGATGTGATCCTTTGTAACAACGATGACACTGTCTCCAACTTCAATATGATCATCTCCATTCGGGATGATGATTCTTCGTTTTCGACCGATACATGCAATCAGGTTGTTTCTCTTTGTCTTCAGATTCTTTAATGCAACATTTGTAAATCCACATTCTGCCTTTATGATAAACTCAAGTGCCTCTACTCTTCCTCCCAGAAGCTGATACATGGTCTCTACATTGGCACTGCTGGCAGAATTATTTCTGGCACGTACGTAACTCATGATAGCATCTGCCGTTGCACTTTTTGCCGATATGATACAGTCGATTCCAAGTCCTTCTACCATCTGTGCGCGGGAATCTTCATTAACCTTCGCGATGATCTTGTCAACCCCCTGCGTCTTTGCAAAAAGTCCCATAATGATATTCTCTTCATCCATTCCGGTCAGCGCGACCACCGCATCTGCATCACCGATTCCTTCCTCGATCAGGAGATCATGATCTGCCGCATCACCATTGATGATCGTTGCTTTTGGAAGCAGCTCACACAACTCTTCGCAGCGCTTCTGGTCACGTTCAATAATCTTTACCTGCATTCCAGCCTGCAATAACTGTCCCGCGAGATAGAAACATACATGACCGCCGCCACAGATCAGCACCTTCTTTACCTTGGCGTTCTTGTGTCCGACACTCTTGAAAAATGTCTCCAGATCCTGATGTGCCGCGGCGATATGCATCTTATCACCCTGCTTCAGCACAAAGTCCCCATCCGGAATATACACCTCATTATCCCTTTTTACCGCACACACCAGAATTTTAATCTGATATTTTCGATAAATCTCTGCAAGCGACAGTCCGATCAGTGCACTGTTTTCTTTGATATTGAATTCTACCAGTTCTACTCTTCCCTTCATAAACGTCTCAACCTTACTGGTCTGCGGGAACAAAAGAACTCTTGATATCTCATTGGCAGCTGTAAGCTCCGGATTAACTGCCATACTCAGATGAAGATCTTCTTTCAAAAGATCAATCTGCCTGTAATATACCGGATTACGAACACGCGCAATCGTATGGCGGGCTCCCAGCCTTTTTGCCAGAAGACAACTCAACATGTTCATCTCATCAGTAGACGCACACGCAATTACCAGATCTGCATGTGGCACATCCGCCTGCTTCTGGACCACCGCATCTGCACCATTTCCTGTAATGCAGAAGATATCCAGTTCATTTACCGCTTCTTTTAATTTCCCTTCATTTTGATCAATCAAGACAACATCATAATTTTCTTCGGACAGCTGAGCCGTAAGTTTATGCCCCACTTTGCCATCACCAATAATCACAATTTTCATTTTCTGATCCTCTCACCAATTATCATTTGCCAAAGACAGCAAATCTCATTATAACACAAGAGATTATAACACCTTTATCCCAAGAAAAAAAGCCCTGACGGGCTTTTCTTCTATGTTAGGCATCGCTAATTTTTAAGATTCTATTCCTCAGCTGCTCTCTTTTCAATCTCTGCAGCCTGTACATCAGATGGTGCCTGCTCATAACGTGCGAACTCATAAGAATAAGTACCTCTTCCTCCTGTCATGGAACGAAGAACTGTGCAATATCCAAACAGACCGGTCATTGGAATATCTGCAACGATCTCCTGCCATCCGCCTGCAATCGGATTCATTCCGAGTACACGGCCGCGGCGTTTGTTCAGATCACCCATTACATCACCGGTAAAATCATCCGGTACAGTCACTTTAATAGAAGCGATTGGCTCAAGAAGAACCGGAGCTGCTTCCATAAAGCCCTTCTTAAATGCCTGGATCGTAGCTGTCTTAAATGCCATTTCTGAAGAATCTACCGGATGATAAGATCCATCGTACAATGTTGCTTTCACACCAACTACCGGATATCCTGCAAGAGGTCCTTTCAATACAGATTCCTGCAGACCTTTTTCAACTGCCGGGAAGTAATTCTTCGGCACTGCTCCACCTACAACCACTTCTTCAAATACATATGGAGTCTCCATATCTCCGGATGGTTCGAATTTCATCTTTACATGTCCATATTGACCATGTCCTCCGGACTGCTTCTTATACTTGGAATCCACATCTGAAGTCTTCTTGATGGTTTCTCTGAATGCAACTTTCGGTGTCTCCAGAATAATCTCACATTTATATCTGGCTGCCAGCTTACTTGCTGTAATATCCAGATGCTGATCTCCCATACCATAGAGCAGTGTCTGACGATTTTCACTGTCATTTACGGCCTTCAGCGTAACGTCTTCTGCCATCATCTTCTGAAGCGCCTGAGACACCTTGTCTTCATCACCCTTGTTCTTACATACATACTTCATATATGTATATGGCTTGGAGTATTCTGTTCTACCGAACATCAGCGGCGTATTCTTCGTAGAAAGTGTATCACCGGTTTTTGTATTGGCAAGTTTTGCGATTGCTCCGATATCACCGGCAAACAGCTCACTTACTTCTACCGGTTTGTTTCCAACCATCGTATAGATCTTGCCCAGCTTTGCTTCTGCATCAGCATCCGCATTATATAATGTATCATCACCTTTTAATACACCGGAACAAACTTTTACAAAAGAATATTTTCCGATAAACGGATCCACCATGGTCTTAAATACATAAGCAGATTTTGCTTTTGCAAAATCATAATTTGCTTCATAGATCTCATTCGTCTTTCTGTTAATTCCTGCACATTTACGGCTGTCCGGGCTTGGGAAAAATCTCACGATATCAGATAACAGGTTGGCAACTCCCTGTGCCTGAATATTGGATCCCATAGCAACCGGAACAATATCTCCGTCCATAACTTCCGTACGCATTGCAGAACGGATCTCTTCTACAGAGAATTCCTCTCCCGCGAAATATCTCTCCATAAACTCTTCACTTGTCTCAGCAACTGCCTCTAAGAGCTTCTCGCGATAAATCTCCAGATTTGGCTTACAATAATCCGGAATCTCGCATTCTTCTCTCTGTCCGACACCTGTATAACGTCTTCCGGCATTCTTGATAACATTGACATAACCTACCAGCTTCTCATTCTCACGAATCGGCTGGAAATGAGGAGCGATCACTTTGCCGTAACGATCTGTCAGGTCCTGTACAACCTGACGGAAACTTGCATCATCCACATCCATCTCGGTCACATAGATCATACGCGGCAGTTTGTACTTGTCACAAAGCTCCCATGCTTTCTCTGTTCCTACTTCAACACCTGCCTTGCCGGATACTACGATAACAGCTGCATCTGCTGCACTGACTGCTTCTTCTACCTCTCCGACAAAGTCAAAGTAACCTGGAGTGTCAAGAATGTTGATCTTTGCCTTCTCCCATTCAATCGGGACTAAGGTCGTACCAATTGAGAATTCACGTTTCTGTTCTTCTTTATCAAAATCACTGATCGTATTGCCGTCTGCAACTTTGCCCATACGATTTACTGCTCCTGATACATACGCCATAGCCTCAACAAGACTCGTCTTTCCGCTTCCCCCATGTCCTAAAAGGACCACGTTCCTGATTTCGTCCGTTCTGTAAACTTTCATAAAGCTGCCTCCTTATCTTGGTAAAATCTCATGTTTATATTGTACTAAAAAATATCTTGCATTACAACTATTTTATGCATCTTTTACAGAAAGCGCAGTTTGCTTTTTCACTTTAAAGCGTTATAGTATTGACAAACCATTCCAATACAGGTTAAAATGTAGTTTGGCATACAGTACAAGCTTTATCGGACTGTGCCCCAATCCACATCAGGAGGAATATCATGAAACATAAAATAGGATTTATCGGACTGGGACTGATCGGCGGCTCTATTGCAAAAGCGATTCGTCAGTATTATCCGGATTATGAGATTGTTGCGTTTGACAAAAACAAGGAGACTCTCGCCCTCGCCACCCAGGAATCCATCATCGACGTAGCAGCAACTACAATTGATGACAATTTTCATCACTGTGACTATATATTCCTGTGCGCTCCTGTCGCATACAACACTGCCTATCTGAAGCAGCTTACCGATTACCTTCATGATGACTGTATTCTTACAGACGTCGGAAGTGTAAAGACGAACATTCATAATGAAGTAACCGCACTGGGGATCGAGCAGTATTTCATCGGCGGTCATCCCATGGCAGGCTCAGAAAAAAGCGGATACAGCAATTCCAAGGCAATGCTGATTGAGAATGCATATTATATTCTGACACCAACGGCATCTGTCCCACAGGAAAAGATCAGCAGATATGAGAAATTTGTCGAAAATCTCAAAGCACTTCCGCTTATACTGGATTATCAGCAGCATGACTATGTCACCGGAACGATCAGTCATCTTCCTCACATTATTGCTTCTGCTCTGGTCAATTTCGTACGAAATACAGACACCAGAGACGAATTGATGAAGAATCTGGCTGCAGGAGGATTCAAAGATATCACCAGAATCGCTTCCTCGTCTCCGATCATGTGGCAGAATATCTGTCTGAAGAATAAAGACAATATCTCCAAGATTCTGGGAGAATACATCCAGTCTCTGACAAATTTCAAAGAGGTGATCGACAGCGAAGATGCCCAGGAACTGTACAACCTGTTTTCTTCTTCACAGAATTACCGCAATTCCATTCCCGGTTCTTCTGCAGGACCGATCAAAAAGGCATTTGCCGTATACTGTGATATCATTGATGAAGCCGGTGGAATCGCTGCAATTGCAACTATTCTTGCCTCCAATAATATTAATATCAAGAACATAGGAATTGTTCACAACAGAGAATTTGAAGAAGGGGTTCTGCGAATTGAATTCTACGATGAAGCTTCTTCCAGAAAAGCCGTAGAGTTACTGCAGAAATTCAGGTATATTGTATATGAGCGTTAGAACAATCTTCCCTGCAAAGGGATTAAAAGGAGAATTTACGATTCCGGGAGATAAGTCCATCTCTCACCGGTCTGTGATGCTTGGTTCCATTGCATATGGAACCACAGAAATCACACATTTTCTGGAAGGCGCCGACTGCCTCTCTACGATCGACTGCTTCCGTAAGATGGGCGTCGAGATTGAAAAAAAGCCCGGAAGAATTCTGGTGCGGGGAAAGGGTCTTCGGGGACTTCTTGCTCCGACAGATACTCTGAACGTCGGAAACAGCGGAACCACCACACGGCTTATGTCAGGTATTCTGACCGGACAGAGTTTCTCTTCGGTGATGTCCGGAGATGCTTCTTTGAATTCCCGTCCCATGAAACGGATTATGACACCATTAAACCGTATGGGTGCACATATTACCAGCATCCACGACAATGGCTGTGCACCGCTGAAAGTGGAACCCGGAGACCTTCATGGAATTCATTATCAGTCTCCGGTCGCATCAGCACAGGTAAAATCTGCCGTTCTTCTCGCAGGTCTTTATGCTGATGGTGAAACTTCGGTGACAGAGCCGGCTTTGTCCCGCAACCACACAGAACTGATGCTTCAGAGCTTCGGCGCAGATGTTACCTCTGTAATGCACACAGACGGAAGCGCTACCGCTATCGTACAACCCTGCAGAGAACTATACGGTCAGCAGATCTGTGTTCCAGGCGACATCTCGTCAGCAGCTTACTTTATCGCCGCTGCACTTCTGGTTCCCGGATCTGAATTACTCGTCAAAAATGTAGGAACCAACTTTACGCGGGCAGGATTTCTGGAGGTATGTAAGGCTATGGGCGCTGATATCACCCTGCTGAATCAATCTTTTGAAGGCGGAGAAGGACGTGCAGATATTCTCGTCAGATCCGGAAGTCTGAAAGGAACCGTTATAGAAGGCGATCGGATTCCTGCCTTGATTGATGAGATCCCGATCATAGCAGTCATGGCGGCTCACGCAGAGGGTACCACCGTCATCAAAGACGCGGCAGAACTGAAAGTAAAAGAGACCAATCGCATTGATACCGTCACCGGCAATCTGAAAGCCATGGGTGGAAACATTACACCGACAGATGACGGAATGATCATAGAAGGCGGAACACCTCTCAATGGCGCACACATCCAGAGCTATCTGGATCACCGGATCGCAATGGCATTTTCCATTGCCGGACTGACTGCACAGGGCGAGACCGTGATTGAAGACAGCCAGTGCGTAGATGTCTCCTATCCGGAATTCTTTGCCACTTTGGAAAAATGCCAGAGTTAAACATTGACGATGTTGTCCTATGGGCGTATTAGAAAAAAAGGAGCTAAATAGAAGGAAATATTATATTTGCCCATCTACCCTGTGAATCGAGTAGAAACGTGCGCCGCCAGGCGCACTAAAGCGAGGGATTCTTCCTCTGTTGGAAGAATCCCTCTTTCTATGGATCGAATTCTTTATAGTACTATAAACAGATCCCTTTTTACAGTTTTAGTAATATGTCACCTGTACGTTCTTTCCCAGATGCTCTGCGCATTCCTTCAACTGCTCCACCAGATTCATTCTTACACTCAGATCGAATGGAAGGCTGGAATTCTGATGTGCCATATTCATTGCCTTTCCGACAAATAAATGCAGCTCCGTACACTCTTCGATGATCAGCTTTGCCAGTCTGGAGGCTCCGTTTTCCGCATCCAGTTCATCAAAAAATGCCTCATCAAATTCATCGTGCTCATACCGCTTCAGAAGTCCTAACGTTTTTCCAAGTGTCAGTACGCCTTCCGTTACCAGATCCAGGCCTTCGATCGTTGCTGTCGGCGGAACATTCGGATCCGCATAATTCAGCGATGTCACGATCTCTTTTTTCAACACTCTTGCAGTAATATTCGCACTGGTTCCTCCACAGACAATTTTCTTTCCTTCCTGTTTCATGAATTCGCGTACCACACGTTCGTCGTCCTCCTTGTGTGTCGGCGGACCCGTAAATATATTCACAATCTGACGTTCTATCACTCTTGCCACGGCTACCGTTGTATCATCTCCGGGCTTCTGTCCGTACAGATCATCACATGCCTGACTTAGCATCGCAGCCAGGCGGGAGGCAGACAATGTTTCTTTGGTACATTTTAAGGTATACTCTGCCATACTTTCCCATGTCCATCCAAAGTTCAGAAGCTCTCCTACTCCGGCATAGATCACGCCGTCACTCATGAGCACGAAGCAGTCTTTCAATCTCACCTGAAAGCGATATTCCCGGATATTCTTTCCTTCGATGATTCTCTCTTTATAAGGGTAATCCACGATTTGCCGGTCTCTTACGAACACACATTTCGGATTGTCAAATTCCACCAGATAAGCATCTCCGTTATGAAAGATCTGAAGAATGCTGAATGTTGCATATGCAACTTCTCTTACCTTACACACCGGAAGTGTTTTTGCGATCGTCTCTACACAAGCCTCGATAGATGCTCCTTCCAGAAACATGGTTCCCAGAATCTTAGAAGTAAGCGTCGCAAGAATATTGGCTTTCACACCACTTCCCATCCCATCTGCAAGAATAATAATATCCGAATCTTCCGTCTTAAGCACTTCCACCTTGTCGCCGCACAGCTCTTCATGATGCTTATTCAGGCTTTTCCACGATATATCAACACTTACACTCATACTACTCTTCCTCTTCAAACAGAATTGAATCCCGAAGCTTGGACAATGTCACTTTCGTCTCTGCTGTCGTCTCCCCGAGAAGTCCTGCGATCTCCTGTGCCACCATCATCTGCTTGTCAATGACCTTCTGTGCCATCTCCACAGTTTCCATCTTCAGATTATAATGCTGTTCCTTTGCTTTTTCTTCTTTTGAAATATCCTGATAGGTGACCAGCACAGATTCCTGCGCTTCGATATATACAATGGTTTCCACAACCACAAGATTCACAGATTCCAGATTGTTCTTCCTGCGAAGAATATTCTGTCCGGTCCGAAGAACTTCCTCAATATCCGTCACATCCACGAACTCAAAGATATATCTCTCCAGTGCTTCTTCTCTGGAAACTCCAAGCATCTCCTGTGCTTTTTTATTACATTCCCGGATTCTGAGCTCCTTATCAACGATCAGAATCATATTCGGTGTTACATCCATCACAACATTTGACATGGACTCCGCCTGCGCCACAGCATAAGGAAGACACATTCCGATCTCAGCCTTTTTCTGAAAGACCGCGGCTGCCTTGGCACGACAGGTCGGATAACCACAGGCACCGCAGTTCAACTCATCACTCTTCGTATATTTCCCCATTGCATGAAGCACTTCTGTCATCTGGGCTTCTGTCGGGATATCATCCTGCACCCTCCTGTCACAGAACACTTTCAGCATATTCACATTGCTTCTGTCAATTTCTACTGCTTCTTCCCTGTGAATTACCTGATCTTCCACATCCATCTTCGCACGAATCACGGACTGCTGCCATTTATCAGAAGCAGGACCTTTGATACAGCCGCCCTCACAGACATTTACCTCAAAGAAAGCATTGTGAATGTCCCCTTTTTTTAATTCTTCAAACAGCTCCATACACGCTTTCAACCCATCAATATGGATCTTATAATAATTGTCCTCTACAGAACATGCCTTCACGGACTGGATGATACCACCACTGACAGGATAGAGCTGGTTCACCTTCGGGCACGGATTCGCAAGCGGAAGATCTTCACACTTGTGGATATCAATTCCCGCATCCTTCCACCATTTCACGATCTCATGGAATGTCAGAATCGCATCGATGGCACCACTGACTCTTTCATCTCCGATCGCCTCCTCTTTTTTTGCGATACATGGCCCCAGAAATACAACCTTTACATCATCTCCATAGATGTTCCGTATCAGACGTCCGTGCGCAATCATCGGAGAGACAACCGGAGCCATCATCGACACCAGTTCCGGATAATATTTTTCGATCAGATCGTTGACACTCGGACAGCAGGTCGTAATAATATTGTCCATCTGTCCTTCCTTCAGAAGTTTCCAGTATTCTTTTGTGACGAGCGCTGCGCCTTCCGCCGTTTCACGCACTTCATAGAATCCCAGCTTCTTAAGTGCATCTACGACCTGTCCCGGTTTGTCATATTCCAGCACCCCGAGATAAGACGGAGCCAGCGATATGATCACTTTCATTCCCTGACTCAGATATCCCTTCACTCTCTCCATATCACTGTTAAATGTCTTTGCATTCTGCGGGCAGACCTCCAGACAATGCCCACAGTTAATACAGTGATTCTTCATAATATGCGCCTGTTCATTCTGTACGGATATCGCCTTTACATCACAATGGCGGACACATTTATAACAATGTTTACAGCTTGCATCCTTGAAATCAATTACCCGCATTTTGTGCCTCCTTTAATATCACCTCGTGGAAAAAATCTTCCGCATCTTCCGGTTTCACATGATAGATCTGCTCTCCGATCTTGATGCTGACTCCCTTCGAACAAGCTCCCATACAAAACGATCCGCTCAGTTCTATCTCTACTTCTTTTTCATGCTCCCGGGTAAGCTTCATAAGCGTTTCAATCACCTGTTTTGATCCCCGCACATGGCAGGAGCTTCCAATACATATCTGTACTTTCATAATTACCTCCACAATTTTCAGGCAAGACTTTCTGTATTAATTATAGGTGGAAGTGCAAGGTTTTACAATATCTCAGAACAAAAAACGCCCCGGAAAACTTCCCTTTTCGGGATGATTTCCGGAACGTTTTTTCTGTTATCATTTGTTACGTACAAGAACTTTTTATGATTTTCTGTATATCTTAACCACTCTGGCAATTATTATGAAACTTTTAGTTTACCGTTCTCTTTACATATGATGTATGTAATGTCTCATGTGCTTTGTGGCTTCCCGGCTCGCCAAGATATTCTTCGTAAAGCTTCTTAATTGCCGGATTCTCATGCGACTTACGGATTGGTTTTGCCGCATCATTCTTGTATAATACGTCTGCACGGATTCCTCTTACATCCGTAAAGTTACGAACCTCTCCGGATACCTGCGGCTGTCCGCCTCCATTTACACAACCACCCGGACATCCCATGATCTCAATAAACTGGTAATCTGCCTCACCGGATTTTACTCTGTTAAGCAGTGTTCTTACATTTCCAAGTCCAGATGCCACTGCAACCTTGATATCCATTCCGGCAACATTGTAAGATGCTTCCTTGATTCCCTGTGTTCCACGAACATCTACAAAGTCAAGGTTGCCAAGTTCTTCTCCGGTCAGAACTTCAACTGCAGTACGAAGTGCTGCTTCCATAACTCCACCGGTTGCTCCAAAGATCACACCTGCTCCGGTAGACTCACCCATCGGATCATCAAATCCTTCATCCGGAAGTCTTGTAAAGTCGATACCACAGCGTTTGATCAATCTTGCAAGCTCACGTGTTGTAATTGCGATGTCCACATCCGGAACACCTGCTGCATTCTGATCATCTCTGCCGATCTCGAACTTCTTGGCCGTACATGGCATTACACTGACAGATACGATCTTCTTCGGATCAATTCCCTCTTTCTCTGCAAAGTAAGTCTTCAGCATAGCTCCAAACATCTGCTGCGGAGATTTGCAGGTTGACAGATGCTCTGTCATATCCGGGAAATAGTGTTCACAGTACTTGATCCATCCAGGTGAACAGGAGGTGATCATCGGAAGTACCCCGCCATTCTTTACTCTGTCCAGAAGCTCTGTTGCCTCTTCCATGATTGTAAGGTCAGCTGACCAGTCTGTATCAAACACCTTATCAAATCCGATTCTTCGAAGCGCAGCTGCCATCTTGCCCTCTACATCTGTGCCCATCGGATATCCGAACTCTTCTCCAAGTCCTGCACGTACGGAAGGTGCAGTCTGAACCACTACATACTTATCCGGATCTGCAATTGCATCCAGAATCTTCTGTGTATAATCCTTCTCATATAATGCTCCGGTCGGACATACAGCGATACACTGGCCGCAGGATACACAGCTGGTCTCACCAAGTCCCATTTCGAATGCTGAACCGATCATCGTGCTAAATCCACGATTGTTTGCGCCGATGACACCGATTCCCTGTACCTTTTCACAGACAGCTACACAACGACGGCAAAGGATACATTTGTTATTGTCACGAATCATATGTGCTGCAGAATCATCCAGCTCATAGTGATTGATTGCTCCCTGATAATAATTCTCATCGTCTACTCCATATTCGCGGCAGAGTTGCTGCAGTTCACAATTTCCGCTGCGCACACAGGAAAGACATTTTTTATCATGGTTCGATAAAAGCAACTGCAATGTTTTCTTTCTGGATTCGATCAACTTCGGAGTATTGGTATATACTTCCATTCCCTCATTGATCGGATGTACACAGGCAGCCACAAGATTTCTGGCTCCTTTTACTTCTACCACACACATACGGCAGGCACCGATCTCATTGATCTCTTTCAGATAACACAATGTCGGTATCTTGATTCCTGCAATATGTGCTGCTTCAAGGATAGTAGAACCTGCAGGAGCCGTTACATCAAGGCCATTAATTTTAAGATTAATATTTTCCATATTCTCCATCCTCCATTACTCTTTATAAATTGCACCAAAACGACATTTTTCCATACATGCTCCACACTTCACGCACTTATCCGGATTGATGACATGCGGCTCTTTCACTTTACCAATGATTGCGTCATTCGGACAGGTTCTTGCACACAGTGTACATCCTTTACACTTGTCTGCATCGATCTTGTAGGAAAGAAGCGCTTTACATACGCCGGCCGGACATTTCTTATCTACGATATGAGCGATATATTCATCTCTGAAATAACGCATCGTTGAAAGTACCGGGTTCGGAGCAGTCTGTCCCAGTGCACAAAGAGAATTGGACTTCAGGTGTGCTGCCAGTTCCTCCAGTTTGTCCAGATCTTCCATGGTTCCCTGGCCATTTGTGATCTTTTCAAGAATCTCTAACATACGTCTGGTACCAATACGGCATGGTGTACACTTTCCGCAGGATTCATCAACCGTGAATTCCAGGAAGAACTTGGCAATATCAACCATACAGGTATCTTCATCCATAACGATCAGACCACCGGAACCCATCATGGAACCGATTGCAATCAGGTTATCATAATCGATCGGAACATCAAAGTGTTCTGCCGGAATACATCCACCGGACGGTCCACCGGTCTGCGCAGCCTTGAACTTCTTTCCATTCGGAATACCCCCACCAATCTCCTCTACGATCTCACGGAGTGTAGTTCCCATTGGAATCTCTACCAGACCTGTATTCTTAACTTTTCCTCCAAGGGCAAATACCTTTGTTCCTTTTGACTTCTCTGTTCCCATGGATGCAAACCACTCTGCTCCATTTAAGATGATCTGCGGAATATTTGCCAGTGTCTCTACGTTATTCAGAATAGTCGGTTTCTGGAACAGACCCTTTAATGCAGGGAACGGCGGACGCGGACGCGGCTCTCCTCTGTTTCCTTCTATCGAAGTCATAAGAGCTGTCTCTTCACCACATACGAATGCTCCAGCACCAAGGCGGAGTTCAATATCAAAATCAAATCCTGTATCAAATATATTTTTGCCTAACAGACCATATTCTCTTGCCTGTTTAATTGCAATATTCAGACGTTCTACCGCGATCGGATACTCTGCACGCACATAGATATATCCCTGTGATGCTCCGATTGCATATCCGGCGATTGCCATTGCTTCCAGAACAACATGAGGATCTCCTTCCAGTACGGAACGATCCATGAATGCTCCCGGGTCACCTTCATCTGCGTTACAACAGACATATTTCTGATCCGCATCATTTGCCGCTGCAAATTTCCACTTCAGGCCGGTCGGGAATCCTGCTCCTCCACGCCCGCGAAGTCCGCTGTCCAGAATCACCTGGATAACTTCTTCCGGTTTCATCGTTGTCAATACGGTACCAAGTGCTTCATATCCACGGGTACCGATATATTCTTCAATATTCTCCGGATTGATTACACCACAGTTTCGAAGGGCAACTCTGTGCTGCTTTTTATAGAACTGTGTCTCCTGAAGCGGAAGCACCTCGTCTGCTTTGACTGTCTCATCATATAAAAGACGTTTTACAACTCTTCCTTTTAACAGATGCTCTGATACGATCTCCGGAATATCTTCTTCCTTAACCATTGCATAGAAAGAGCCTTCCGGATACACGATCATAACCGGTCCCAGCGCACACAATCCGAAACAACCTGTCTTTACGACACCAACTTCATTCTCCAATCCGTTTTTCTTAATCTCTTCTTCTAATCTTTCTCTGATCTTCTGGCTGCCTGAGGAAGTACATCCTGTTCCACCACATACCAAAACGTGCGAACGATACATAGACCTATACCTCCTTTACTTACAATTGCTGAGCTCCTAATGTATATTTAGTCACTACCTGTCCTTTTTTCAGATGTAATTCAAATACTTCCATCGCTTTTTCCGGGTTCATCTTTACATATGTAACTTTTTCTTTTCCCGGTTCCAGTACTTCCACGATCGGCTCATACTGGCAAAGTCCGATACATCCGGTCGGAGTTACACTGATCTTATCTGTCAGGTATTCCTTCTGTACAGCTTCGGAAAGAGCTGTAAGTACCGGTCTTGCACCGCTTGCAATTCCACATGTTGCCATACCGACAACTACACGGGTCTGTGTCTCGTTCTCAGAACGAACACCTACCTTTCCCTGATTTCTTTCTCTTATTGCTCTCAATTCTTCCAGAGATTTCATATTATTCCTCCCATATCGTCATGTTGTCATAATGTCTTGCCATCATCCACCTCAGCCTTGTTTGTATCCAGATATTCTCTGATAAATCCGGATACTTCGGCATTCCGGAACGACAGACCGTCTAAGATGTGCTTTATCTCTTTGGTATCAAGCACAAATTCTTTCCCGTCATATGCATATCTGTAATGAAAATCAATTGATTCATTGAATACTACCAGCGTGTATATGGTTGAATTGATATCCCCCAACGGCATTCTGTCAATATGAGACAGTCCGAATACTGCTTTGACACAAGTGCCTTCTTTCACACGGGACTGAATAGAAAAGCTTCCCCCCGTACTCTCTGCCGCCTGCTTAAAAAACGGAATACCAAGTCCTACTTTCCTGGTGGTTCTTGTCGTGTAAAACGGATCCGTCACTTTCTGAAGCTGTTCTTCATCCATTCCGCATCCATTATCCTTAATCACCACTTCCAGTATGTCTTTTTCGGTATCAGCAGCTATGTCAATCTCAATCTCACTGGCTCCCGCCCGTATGGAATTTTCCGTAACATCCAGTATATTCAATGCAATTTCCGTCATCATAACTATTCATATTTGGCCAGAATATCATCAATATCATCTACCGTGAGCCGGCCGTATACCTCATCATTGACCATCATGACCGGTGCAAGTCCGCATGCTCCCACACAGCGGCATGCATCCAGAGAAAACTTACCGTCCGGAGTACATTCTCCACCAACGATTCCCAGTTTTTCCATCAGTTTATTATAGATATCCCCGGAACCTTTTACATAACAGGCTGTTCCAAGACAGACTGAGATACGATAACGTCCTTTTGGATTCAGATTAAACTGTGAATAGAATGTTGCAACTCCATAAATCTTCTCTAACGGAATTCCTGTCTCGTCAGAAATGATCTTCTGAACCTCAATAGGCAGATATCCGTAAATATCCTGTGCCCTCTGCATAATAGGCATCAGAGAACCTTTTTCATCTTTCAGTTCGTGAATCATCTCTAACAGTTCTTTCTTCTGCTCTTCTGTTCCATTGAATTGAACTGTAGATTTTTTAGAAAGCATTATTTTCTACCTCCCTTTTTTCTTCATTTAGGTGCTATTAACAAGAACAAGTTCCATTTCTCTTAATTCTATCATACAGATTTTCAAAAATCTATATCAAATTGCGTTAATTTTCTGACATCTTTGTTTGTTATTTCACTATCC
>NZ_JAFBIZ010000046.1 GCF_021531995.1 Faecalicatena contorta | reverse complement strand
TAGCATCCTTGACAGGAATCTCGCACATGATGTTTTATCAACAAGCGGCTGATGAAAGAAAATGCCCCGGAAAAAATCCAGGGCAAATATTTCAATTATTTTGGGACATTTTCAAAAATGGTTGACAGTATTTTTTCTTTACACCCGGGAAATTAATTAAAAAACCCTCATTTCCCTTTTATTTCAGTAGTTTTTCTATGTTCAGCATTCCCCAGCCTTGTACCATTTCCTCCCTCTTTTCTCTGTCACTGCGCTCTCTCAGCCTCAATTTTCCTTCCACATTGCTCATGTCCGGATATTTACTCCATAAAAGAGCCATTGCGCCCGCCACAACCGGAGTTGCCATAGAGCTTCCACTCATTTCCACATAAGGTACTTTGTATTTCTTCCACCGATTGTTCAGCGAGACAATGCCATACCCTGGCGCAACGACATCCGGCTTCACCACACACTGTCCCGTCGGCCCTTCTCCGGAACAGTTTTTCTGTGAATTCCTGTCATTGACCGCTCCCACAGTAATGACCTTTCTGCTGGTTCCCGGTACCGCAACCGTCCCCGCTCCCGGTCCATAATTACCGGCCGATACCACAACCATCATTCCGATATCCCAAAGCATCTCAACCGCATCAATCAGATGCTCTGTCTGCTTCTTTCCGAGATTTTCTTTTGCTCCTACAGAAATGTTGACAACTTTAATATGAAGTCTGTTTCTCTCTTTATATATCCAATGAATCCCTTTTTCAATATACTCCATACATCCTTCACCTTTTTGATTCAATACTTTCACGGCTACAAGATCTGATTCTGGTGCAATTCCCGCATATTTTCCGTGTGACAGTTTTCCATTTCCCGCAAGAATTCCCGCCACATGTGTTCCGTGTCCACTGTCATCATACATACCTGCCCTTTCATTGACCATATCCCGAAATTCCAGGACTCTTCCTTTCAGATCCGGATGATTCGATAATCCGGTATCCAGAATTGCAGTACATACCCCTTTTCCATCGAGGTTTCTGTTTGTTGTGTCCTCACACCAGTAATGAATTTTTCCTTTCACTCTGTCCATAACATACTCCAGCTCCTTTTTATCAGAATATGCATAAAATGAAATTGATTTCCGATGTGTTTTGTCGTAAGATAATACTGTCTCTATTATAAGGGGAGGTTATTATGGAGAGTATAAATTATTACGAGATACTGGGGGTATCCGAACAGGCATCTTCGGATGAGATCACTGCAGCCAAAAATCAGCTTGCAAAAAAGTACCATCCGGATGTCAACATGAAAGACGGAATCGACACAACAGAACAGATGCAGCAGATTCTGGAAGCTTACCGGATTTTGTCCAATCCAAAAAAACGTGCAAAATATGATCGTGAACATGCAGGGCGCAAAACAGTCATGCAGACCTTTGACCTGCATAATATGGAAGAAACAACGGACAGCGGTGATTACGGATTCGTCGTTTACTGGAAGGCAGCAAATGCTCTCTACGACATTCTTCTGGAAAGTGACCAGATCTTTAAAGCCAAAGAACGTACCAGCCGCCTCACACAGTTATCCACGCATGCACTTAAGCACATCCTGTTACTGAGACAAGCTTCTATTCCGGAACGATACTGGCTTCCCGACATTATGAACTGGCTTCTTTTCACATGGTACAAGAATCGCAATGTCACGATCGACTACCTTCTGACTCAGTACGATGAATACATAAAAAAAAGTGTATCCGGAATTGACAGATTGAAGCTTCAGAAAGAAACTCATCATTTCCAGCACTCTTTAAAACGACTGTTAAAATATTAATCCTGTTTTCACACATCTGCCCGCGACGCATATTATGTACTGTAAACATCATTAACGGAGGATTTCAAAATGAGTGATTTAAGTGCTACAAATTGTGGATGCGGATGTGATTCTGACGACAGATTCGACAGAGACTGCAGATGTAACAACTGGGGAAACGGATGGGGCAATAATAGCTGTCTCTGGATCATCCTGCTTCTCTTCTGCAGTGGCGGATGTGGAAATGGATGGGGACGTGAAGGCGGATGCAATGACAACTGTCTGTGGATCATTCTCCTGCTTCTCTTCTGCTGTGGCGGATGCAATCATGGATGCTAATATACAGTTCTAAAGAAAGGACGGAGCACTTCACTCCGTCCTTTTTCCTGTTTTCCTTTCAGATCCTTTTCTATCCTTTTTTCTGCTTCCCTTAGAACCATCTTCCTGATCCATTCTTTTCGTGAGCATACAATTTTCATCCAGCTCATATACGGCATTTCCATCAATTATTAATTTCCTTCTCATATTCCGGAACTCCCTTTCTCTTCCTTACATTATTATATGAAAGTATTCGGAATTAGTTTTTCCGGTTTTCATAAATTGCATTCCAGGCTCATATATATTTTATAACGTTACATCTATTGGAGTATCTATGGACAAAAAAATGCCCCGACCCATGACACCTTTTGATCTTCTGACCGTCCCTGACGATCTCTATTCTATAAAGCTGTTTCTTCCATACACTCCAGTATCCATGCAACGTTTTCTTGCAATTTATGTGAAATTCATTGAACTTCATCATACCATTACGTATTTTCACGGATTTCCTTCCCGTTCTCCCTCCAGTGATATGATGGCAGATCTAAAGCCATACCTGAGTGAAAAAGAACGATCCATGATGGAGCAGGCAGAAAATATGATGCATATGATGGAAATGTGGCAGAGTATGCAGTCAATGGCTGATGCCTCTGATCCGGATATGAATCCCATGGATTTTATGAAGACTATGCTGACTCCTGAACAGCAGGAGATGTTCGACATGTACAGTCAGATGTTTGATACAGATATGAATATGTCCGATTCGGACACCAGGAAAGGAGGTTCGACACATGAACGAATGGATGGATCATCCGGCAATGAAGAACATAGATCCAATAAAGCTTAAGCTCATCCAGACTGCCGCCGCGCAGACCGCCGGAAAAAGCGGAGCCGCTCTCGCTCCCGTCATGATGGCTCTCATCACCAATGCAAACAGAAGAGGCATTCAGTTCTCTCCGGACGAAGTATCCTTAATCATCTCCATACTCAAGGAAGGAAAATCCGAAGAAGAAAAATCCCAGATTGAGCAGATGGTTCATATGGTCAATGCGTACATGAAGAAGGGTGTTTAAAACCCTTCTTCTTTTCGCATCATGCGGATCTCTCTTCTCTTTTTGGCTCTCTCCCATTCTTCTTTTTCCCATTCTGTCTCCAGATCCAGTCCCGGAACAGGTGTGGGTTTGTCGTTTTCATCCAACGCTACCATGGTAAAAAATGCACGGTTAATCGGTGTACGGATTCCGTCCAGAGATTCTACATAAGTGTCTACTTTCACTTCCATCGATGTATGGCCGACATACGTAATCTTGCCAATAATGACAATTACATCTTTCTGATAAGCTCCCTTTAAAAACCGGAGATTATCCACCGATGCCGTAATGACATTACAATGCGTATGTCTCTTTCCAACAAGCCCCGCCACCTCATCGATCCATTGCATCAGAATTCCTCCGAACAATCGTCCCGCAGAATTCAGATGGTTCGGCCTTACGATATGAACAGTCTCTACAACTGAATCAGCCACTTTTTTTGTTCTTATATCCATTTACCCAATTCTCCATTCTAAGGTCGAAATATTCATCCGTACCTATGTATAGTTTAAACGACACCGCCTTAAAAAGCAATACGTTCATCAACATACGGTATCTTAAATTTCTATTTGAAACTCTTTTATTCGAACACATTATTTGTTATACTGATTATAATTCAAAATAAAACATCATTCATTATTTATATATTTTTCGCAAAGGAGAATCCTTATGAGAAACATTAAATTAACAATAGAATATGACGGAAGTCGTTACCAGGGATGGGCACGTCTTGGAAAAGATGAATCCGGAAATACAATATCCAATAAGATTTCAGAAGTACTCCGAAAAATGACGGATGAATATATGATTGATCTGTACTGTGGATGCCGGACAGAAGTCGGCGTACACGCCTATGCGCAGGTTGCGAACTTTAAAACAGAATCCGATATGGATATTCAGGATATCAAGCATTACCTGAATCGTTACCTTCCCATGGATATTGCGATTATTGACGTAGAAGAAGTTCCAGAGCGCTTTCATGCACAGCTCAATGCATCTTCCAAGACATATGTATACCGCATGACAATCGATGATGTTCCAAGTGTATTCGACCGCAAATACACCTTCCACTGCCATAAGATTCCCGATAAGCATCTCATGCAGCAGGCTGCCGCCGAACTGGTCGGAAAACATGATTTCCGCAATTTTTCCACCGTCAAAAAGACCAAATCCACAGAAAGAGAGATCTTTGAGATCGAAGTGTACGGAGACATCGAAGAGATGCAGATCCTGATCCGGGCAGATGACTTCCTTCATAATATGGCACGCCTGATTGTCGGCACCCTGCTTGATATCGGGCTCGGAATCCGCCCAAAAGAAGACATCAGCGCCATCTTCTCCGGAACAAAAACCGTCAGTGCACCTTGCGATCCAAAGGGCCTGTACCTGCAGGAAATATCTTACTAAAAATACAAAGGATTGCTATATAATAAGCTTCTGTTATCCCAGTCCTATGCAATTGTTACAAGAAAAGCTGAACGAAGCGTTCTTGTAACAATTGCATAGGACATCTATGGATCACAACTCATTATATAACAACCCCTCTGTTCTTTTATTAAACTTCTATAATTTTTGCATGCAGTTTTTCAAGCTTTTTCATTTCCTGTGCGCTAAACTTTTTATCGGTCACAACTGCAGTAAAGTTCCCCAGATGATTGATCCGTGTCATTGCCTGTTTTTCGAATTTGGATTCATCTGCCACAAGATAGGATTTCCGACATTGTTTCGGTGTCTGCCTTTTTAACCACATCTTTTCTGCAGTCGGCGTCATCACTTCAAACTCACTGTTAATCGTTGCCGCTCCAAAAAAGCCAACATCAAACATAAAATCTGCCAGCATCTGTGTCGCATATCTTCCAAACATACTTCCTGTTGACTTCTGTACCATACCTCCACAAATACATAATTCTGCCGGACTGTCCTTTACCAGACGTGCAATCTCCAGATCATCCGTGACGATCAGAATTCCAGGAATCATCATAATCAACTTTGCGATCTCATACGTCGTAGTTCCTGCATCGAGAAATACCGTATCTTTCTCTGATACATATTTCGCACATACCTGAGCAATCTTTCTTTTCCCGTCAATGTGGCTCGTCTGCTTATCCGCATATGTGATCTCCTGTTTTGCAACCGCTCCTCCATGACATCGTTCCAGCATATTATCGTTCTGCAGCTTTAACAAATCACGGCGAATCGTCATCGTACTTACATTCAGTTCTTTTGCAAGCTCATCCACCTGCACACTCCCGTTTTTTCGTATGATATCTACAATCAAGGCCTGTCTTTCCGCCGCCAGCATATCTTTTCACCTCTTACTTCTTAGAATAAAATAACTATACCACAAGTGATCCCGTCCGAAAACACATAATATTAGAAAAAGCAGCAGAAAATCCACCGATTTTCTGCCGCTTCCACCAAACACACAGCGGGGCCCGACCCTATTGCCGCTGCTATGCGATATTACATAAAGATATTAAGTATCAGAACTTCTACAACACCAACTGCCCATGCAACCGTTGAAGTTACGGACCATATTGTGAGCTGATCTTTTGCCTCACTTACACCCAGTGTACGGTTAACAACCCAGAAATAACTGTCGTTGAAGTATCCAAAGAACAGAGATCCCACACAACATGCAACTGCTCCAAGCAGCGGATTTGCGCCTGCTGCAATGATGATAGGTGCAGAAATACTTGCTGCTGTTGTCATAGCTACTGTACCGGAACCCTGGATAAATCTCATTGCTGTAGAGATCAGTAATGGAAGAACAACGATTGGAATTGCTGTCTGAGCAAGTCCCTGTGCCATAAAGTTTCCAAGACCGGAATCTTTGATGATCTGTCCAAGCGCTCCACCACCACCGGTTACCAGCATGATGATACCTGCAGACATCATACCTTTTTCCATCTCAGAAAGCGCTTCATGTCTGTCAAGCTTTCTTCCCAGTGTAAAAATTGCCACCAGAAGTCCAAAACCTACTGCGATGATCGGCTGTCCAAGGAATACCAGAATCTCCATCACACCTGTTGTTTTTCCAAGTGCAGATGCAACTGTGTTAATCAGAATCAGGATAATCGGCACGATCAGAGGCATGAATGACTCTAATGCTCCAGGAATACCTGTCATATCCATAGCAAAAGCGCCTTCATAATCCGGCTCCTGATAAGGAATCTCTACAATCTCACCTTCGTCGTTTGGTACACGATAGTATTTCTTTGACAGGAATAATCTTGCGTATGCAATACATGCAATTGCCATTGGAAGTGCAAGAACAATTGTCAGAAGAATGAATTTACCAACATCGATTCCAAAGATACCGCACACACCTAACGGTCCCGGTGTAGGTGGTACCAGAGAGTGAGTAATAACAAGACCGGCTGCAAGTGCTACACCAAGTCCGATTACAGACTTCTTTGTTGCTTTTGAGATCGCTTTTGCGATCGGAGCAAGTACTACGAATCCGGAATCACAGAAAATCGGAATAGATACGATGAAACCAGTCAATGCCAGAGCTTCCTCTTCTCTCTTTTTACCAAAAAGCTTCAGGAATGTATGTGCCATTCTCTTTGCAGCTCCGGTAACCTCAAAAATCTGTCCCATCATAACACCGAATCCGATGATGATACCGATACTTCCAAGCGTTCCTCCGAATCCGGAAGTAATAGAGTTTACAATACCGAACGTCTTCTGGACACCATCTACCTCAATTGTTGTGTTGATTAACGGCATTCCACCGATCACACCAACGATAACTGTACAGATGATCAATGCAAGAAATGCCTGTACTTTTGTTTTTAATACCAAGAATATCAGGACTGCAATACCGATTGCAAGACCAAGTAACATTCTTTCCCCACTAAGTCCATTTACCATAACTAGACCTCCTCTTCCTCCAAAAAGATTATTTTGTAAAGTTTGGTGCGTATTTTGCTGCAAGAAGGATCGCTTCAATCATGCTGACAGCGCTTACAATACCTTTACCCGCAATATCAAATGCAGTTCCATGGTCAACAGAAGTACGAAGAATCGGCATTCCATTCGTGATTGCAATTGTCTTTTCAAAATCGAGAGTCTTTGTAGCAATATGTCCCTGATCATGATATAAAGATAATACACTGTTATATCTGCCGAGTGCAGCCTGATGGAATACAGAATCCGCTCCAATCGGTCCTGCAACATCATATCCCTCTGCCTTCAATTCATCGATCGCCGGCATAATCTCATTAACCTCTTCCCATCCGAACAATCCATGTTCTCCGCTATGAGGATTCAATCCGGCAATTGCCATCGTTCCTTCTGTTACTCCCAGTTTTTTCAGAGCCTCTGTACATCGTTTTACGTAATCAATGATACGATCTTTCGTAATCATATCAAGCATTTCTCTCAAAGAGACATGTCTGGTCAAGAAAAATACTCTCATTCCGTTGGTCTCAAACATGGTCAGTGGGTCTTCTGTTCCTGTAAGAGCACCAAATATCTCCGTGTGTCCGATGAAATTAATATTTCCCGCACGTAAAGACTCTTTATTGATAGGTGTTGTAGCAACAGCATCAACCTTGCCATCATTTGCAAGCTCAATACTTTTTGCAATATATTCATATGCTGCCTTGCCGCACATGCCATTGACCTTGCCAAATTCAAATCTGGCCATGTCAACATTGCCTAAGTCAATCAGATTCAATACACCCTCACGGAAGTCTCCCTCTTCTGGTTCACTGATTACATGAACCGTAAGATCAGCACCTACAATCTTAATTGCATTCTCCATGATGGTCTTGTCACCGATAATGATACAATTTGCTGCCTCAAATACTTCTCTGGAAGCAATTGATTTTGCAACAATTTCCGGTCCGACTCCTGCCGGATCTCCGATTGGTACTGCGATTAATGATTTTGCCATAATGTCTCATCCTTTCATTGATAAATATTTAGATATACAATTTTTCTTTCAAATAGGTAATGCATCTGTTGATTGCATCTCTTCCACCCTGGCTTCCGCCCTTAGTGATAATGTGAATGCCCTCAAATTCTCCCTTCAGAAATTGTCCATAAGCCGCAAGCGGAAGCACCTCATCCTTCAGATCTAGTCCTGCTGTCTGAAATTTCTGACACACGGCAACTGTAATGTCACCACCGCTCGTATAAAGTCCCAGGAACGTCGGTTCTGCTTTAAATATCCGATAGGTAATCTCCGCAAATGCGTGATTGATGATACCGGTTACATCATCCATGGAGCAATGATATCTCTCCATATATGGTTTAAAATCAATCCGGTTTTCCGGATAGATACCATCACCTGTTACCGTTGACACAATATTCCGGTCACACTCATCCACAATCGATTTTACAACCCGTGCAATCTCCTGTTCCCGTCTTTCATCACTTTCCAGCAATTCTCTGGTATGTACAAACTCGTTGTGTGTTCTCTGAGACAACCACAATTCTTCCATCTGCGCAGTCGTGTTCGGGTTCACGCTTCCTACTACAGCCAGGATCTTATTCTTCTGCTTCTTTTGCGTCGGAGTAATCAGCTTTCTTGATAACGTTGCAGTAAAGACTCCCGGATCAACAGCTACTACTTTCATCTTGCTCGTAATGACTGCATCTGCGATCAGATCCAGATCTTCCTGTGTGATACAGTCAAGTGTAATGATTCTGCTTCCTTCTTCTACACATTTCTTCATCAGATCTGCCAGATAATGCTTTCCGTGCATCAGATCCTTCATTAATATAGTAGAAACCTGATACTTGCTCTGCTGCTCAAACAATACTCCTGCTTCCGATATCTTAACCGGAGTCTTGGGATCGATTGCAATATCTGTCTTGTGGAGCGGAAGCCCATTCACCAGCATATATCCGCCGGCAACGATTCTTCCGGAAGACGGAAAGCACGGTGCCACAATGGCAACATACTCTTCACCGAGGCAGTCCAGCATGGCATCCGTCTCACTTCCAAGGTTTCCTCTCAACGTACTGTCAATTCGTTTGGAATACACCTTTACTTCATCGTTTTTTAAAAGCTCACATACATTATATACCCGGTTATATGCAATCTCCGGATCCACTCCTCTACTGTCTGTCGGATATAACACGCAATCACAATCAGCAAGTGTTGATAATTCTATCCGTTCTGTATTCATAACCGTGTATGCTTTGTAATTCATTTTTTTCAGAAGTACTCCGGTAGCATTTGCTCCGGTCAGGTCATCTGCTATTACAACACACTGTGGCATAATCAGACTCCTTTCTCATAAACATTTTCCAACAATAATTATGTTCTTTTATGTTTATATTTTACTTCTTTTGTTTCTTTTTGTCAATTTAATCTATTATTTATCAATCTTTTCAGCCAATCGCACAATACCAATGTTTGTTTTTGTCCAACATGAACAACTATTTATTCATAAGAACTTCTACCGCTTCGCGAAGCGTGGTAATCTCTCCAACATTGCCCGGAAAGATTACATACGGTGTTAATGGGAATTTACTTTCTTCGCCGGTCTGCCATACCGGAATTCCCGGTTTGATCTGACCCAGCACATTCGCTTTCTTAACTGCAAGAGCTTTTGTTCCCACATCACTGGATGTGATACCTCCCTTTGCAATTACAAAGCTTGGTGTAATGCTCAGTCTTCCGACCAGTGACTGAACTGCATCTGAAATCTTTACAGAAAGTCTCAGTTCATCTTCTTTATCGCCTGTATCAGCAGTAATCAGCGCACGTGTTGTAAAGCAGCAAACCGTCTTTCCGGCTTTGATACATTCCTCTTCCAAATCCAGACACCTCTTTACCTCAGCCTCAAATGCAGCATCATCCTTCACCAGTGTTGCGTTCAGCTCAATAAACTCAATGTCGGTTAACTTCTTAAGTTCTTCCACCTGTTTTGTTGTCTTATCCGTATGGGATCCAACTACAACGATTCCGCCGTTTGTTGTTTCTTTTACTACCATCTGTTCTCTGGTAAGAAGTGGCTGATCGGTCACACCTCCCATTACCTTTACGATTGCTGCAGCTGTACGGAACATGAACACTTTACCTTTTGCCATAGCACGGTATAAAGCAACACAGAACACTTTGATATCTGCGTAGTCCACTGCATTTACAATAATCTTATTAAAGTCTTTCACTTCCATCAGCGCTGATTCAATCTTATCGATATCCATATTGTGGATATCTTCCAGTGAGATGCAGGTAACATCGGAAGCTTTATATTCTCCCTTTGTCTTCTCTTCTACATACTCCGGCATGGTTGCTGCCGAATATCCAAATGTCTTATCTTTTGCAAATTCTGTTTCATTTGCCGGAACCAGCTCTTCGCCATATTTTACATAATGAACATTATCAATCGTAAATCTTCCGCCTTCTTTGAAAAACGGACACAGAATCTCACCATCAATTGTCTTCTGTGTGTTTTTTTCATAATTGTCTTTCAGAATCTTTGTTTCCAGCGGATAGTGTCCGCGAAGGGTACTGTCACTCCGGCTGATAAAGATATATTCTTTTCCTGTTTCTTTCGCAACCTCATCTACCACAGCTGCAATCTCGTTATGTGCTTTTGTAGTCTGTTCCACCGTAAATCCTCTGGAATTGGTCAGAACATAGAACAGGTTGTTCGCTTCTTCAAAGCCCTGGCGAATGGTATCCTTTTCCCAATTGGTATAGACTGTGATATCATGTACTGTCTGTACACCGGTCGGATCATCATCCAGAACAACGATCTTTTTATTGTTCGCTGCAATCTCTTTCTGCAGCAGTTCATCAATATATGCTTCGTCGATTTTCTTATATGAAGTCAGTACTTCTGCATGTAATGCCATCTTGTCATCCTCCTTGGAAATGTAATATTAATCAACTTTCTTTACTTCAACATCCGCAAGTTTTTCAAAATACTGTACGATTCCGCCATGGTCATCATTCATATGTCCGTGAATCTTCAGCGTCTGAAGGATCTCATACAGCTGAGCAGTGTACGGAATCGGAACATCAAGAGAATGTGCAGTATTCACAACGTTCTTGATATCTTTGTGATTGATACGGATCGGTCCGCCCGGTTTGAAATTACGTTCAATAATCATTGGAATCTTTGCATCCAGAACTGCACTTCCTGCAAGTCCGCCACGGATTGCTTCATATACTTTCTGCGGATCAGCTCCGGCTTTTACTGCAAGTACAAATGCCTCTGATACAACTGCAATCGTATTATTAACAATAACCTGATTTGCGAGCTTTGTAACACTTCCACTTCCGGACTCACCGATCAATAATGCAGAAGATCCCAGAATGTCAAAGTATTCTTTCATTGCATCAAAGTCTTTCTGATCTCCGCCTGCCATAATCGCCAGTGTTCCGTTGATTGCTCCAGGTTCTCCTCCGGAAACTGGTGCATCTACAAAACCTACACCTAATTTCTTCAGTCCCTCATAACATTCCTTGGATTCAACAGGCGTTACAGAACTCATATCGCATACAACAGTTCCTTCCTTCACGGTAGAAGCAACTCCGCCTTCATCAAATAAGATAGATTTTGAGATTGCTCCACTTGGTACCATGATAATGATTCTTTCACATTCTGCTCCGATCTCAGCATAAGTTGCTTCCTTTGCACCTGCTGCAACAACGTCTGCCACTGCCTCTTTGTTCAGGTCAGATACCAGCAGTTCAACACCTGCTTTTAACAGATTCTTAGCCATTGGTCTTCCCATGATACCCAGTCCGATAAATCCTACCTTCATACTTCATACTTCCTTTCTTTGAACATTTTTATTGTTTGTTTTTGAAACAATCCGTTCTTTTTGTTTCTGATTCCATACTACCGCATACCGGTATACCGGTCAAGATGTTATTTATCTTTCTCCTTTTTCTACAGTTTTTACGATCCGGTTTTGTGCAAAACCTCCATATTTCTGTTTCTTTTATCGTCATACTTTTAACAATATATACAATTTCTGTTTTCTCTTGATTTTCCGTTGCTATTGACCCTTTTTCTGTATTGTTGTATGATATCAATAGAATCTAATAAGCAAAAAAATGCGGGGGTTTTTGTTAAAAAAATATTTATCACCCCTGATTGTTTTCTTATAGCATGTAACTAAAGGAGTCACTATGATACCATTAAACGAACAGGCATATCAGCATCTCCAAAGTCTGATCATGACTAATCAACTTTCTTATCAGAAGATCTATTCTGAGACAAAATTGGCAAAAGAACTTGGGATTTCCCGGACACCGTTCCGTGATGCCATCCACAGGCTGGCACAGGAAGGCTATATTGACATCATTCCGAGTAAAGGATTCACGCTGCATCAGCTGACAAAAAAAGATGTAGACGAGACATTTCAGGTACGATCTGCACTGGAAACCTACTGTACGTTTCAGATCAGTACACAGGCAGACACTATGAATGCAAAAAAACTATTTCTGGAATTAGACCTGATCATGGAGAATTTAAAAAGAATTCTGGAGACTACACAGTCTATCGAAGAATTTTCAGAGTATGATTTTCAGTTTCATACAAAGATTGTACAATATCTTGAGAATGAACAATTTATATCCATCTTCGCGACCTTCATGTACCGCATGAAAAAGCTTGCAGTATTATCACTGTCACATGAAGGCAGAATGCAGAATACTTATGATGAACACCTGGCGATTCTGAACGCGATGAAATGCGGCGATACAGAAAACATATACGAGATTACGCTTAACCATATGGACACACCAAGAGATCTCAACCTGGAAGATCTATAACAGGGATTGCAATAATCCCTGTTATATTTCACTGACAGCGACATTTCCCGGTCTTTCCATCACTTTATCTGCACTGTTTCCGGTATCCTCAAATCCATATTTTCGATACAGCCAGTCCGCTGACTCCGTGTGCAGAATTCCATAAAGATGTCCATAATCCGCGATCACTGCATCCATCAGCATACGTCCCAGTCCTTTTTTTCGATGCCTTTCATCAACCACCACATCCATCAGATAGTACGTCGTTACTGTATCCGTCATCACCCTTGCATATCCCACCATATACTCATTTGAATCAAATACACCATACGGAATGGAATATTCCATCGCATCCAGAATACGTTCCTCGCTTCTGTCCTTTGCCCATTCTGTTGTTCTTAAGAGCTCAACAACACGCTTTGGATCCATATTTTCGACTCCTTTGCGAATGCAGAACCCAGATTCCTCCTCCGTAACCTTTTGTTCCTTTTCTGTCTTCTCCACAGAATCCCGCTCAATCTTCTTTCGAAGTTCTTTAGGACATATCATATTCTCTTCCACTGTATCTACCTCTCTCTTCATTCTCCGCTTGTTCTTTCTGCTATTATATACCCGTTTCCCCGGTTGTAAAAGAGGAAGTTCACCTTGCTATTTTCTTACATATTTGATACTATATGCAGGGTAGCGTCGTTTTGGACTCTCCCGGGAATCTCTAATATATTCCCGCACAGTATATAACATAAAAATCAATAAGGAGTATACAACCACTATGATCAGTACAAGTAACGTAACATTGCGGGTTGGTAAAAAAGCCCTGTTTGAAGATGTAAATATCAAATTCACAGAAGGAAACTGCTATGGCCTGATTGGTGCCAACGGTGCCGGAAAATCCACTTTTCTCAAGATTCTGTCCGGACAGCTGGAGCCTTCGAAAGGAGAAGTAATCATCACCCCAGGAGAACGTCTGTCTTTCCTGCAGCAGGATCATTTCAAATACGACGAGTATCCGGTTCTGGATACCGTCATGATGGGAAATGCACGTCTCTATGAGATCATGAAAGAAAAAGAAGTTTTATACGCAAAAGAAGACTTCACGGACGAAGATGGTATGAAAGCCAGCGAACTTGAAGCAGAATTCGCAGCTATGAATGGATGGGAAGCAGAATCAGATGCCGCTTCTCTGCTTAATGGTCTGGGAATCCCGACTGAGATGCACTATGACATCATGGGAACCCTGAACGGACCGGAAAAGGTTAAGGTACTTCTTGCCCAGGCACTGTTCGGCAATCCGGATATCCTGCTTTTGGATGAGCCTACCAACCACCTGGATCTGGATGCCATCGCATGGCTGGAAGAATTCCTGATCAACTTTAACAATACAGTCATCGTTGTATCCCATGACCGGTATTTTCTGAATAAAGTCTGCACACAAATTGCCGATATTGATTATGGGAAAATCAAACTATACGCCGGAAATTACGACTTCTGGTATGAATCCAGCCAGCTGCTCATCCGTCAGATGAAAGAAGCAAATAAAAAGAAGGAAGAAAAGATTAAAGAACTTCAGGAGTTTATCTCCAGATTCAGTGCCAACGCTTCCAAATCCAAGCAGGCTACCTCCAGAAAACGCGCACTGGAAAAGATTCAGCTGGATGATATTCAGCCATCCAGCCGTAAATATCCATATATTGACTTTCGTCCAAACCGTGAGATCGGCAATGAGGTATTGACTGTTGAAGGACTTAGCAAGACGATTGACGGTGAAAAAGTACTGGACAACATTTCCTTTACACTGAACCACGATGACAAGGTTGCCTTTGTAGGCAGCAATGAACTGGCAAAGACCACCTTATTCCAGATTCTTGCCGGTGAAATGGAGCCGGACGAAGGTACTTATAAATGGGGTATCACAACATCTCAGGCTTACTTCCCGTTAGACAGTGGTAATGAATTCAACAACGACTATACCATTGTGGAATGGCTCACACAGTATTCCGAAGAAAAAGATGTTACCTACGTAAGAGGCTTCCTCGGACGTATGTTATTCTCCGGTGATGACGGTGTCAAAAAAGTCCGTGTACTTTCCGGTGGGGAAAAAGTTCGCTGCCTGCTATCCAAGATGATGATCAGCGGTGCCAACGTTCTGATTCTTGACGAGCCTACCAACCATCTGGATATGGAAAGTATCACTGCACTCAATAACGGGATGATCAAATTCCCGGGTGTTCTTCTCTTCTCCTCAAGGGATCATCAGATCATACAGACGACCGCTAACCGAATCATGGAGATTGTTCCGGGCGGAAAACTGATTGACAAGATCACTACCTATGACGAATATCTTGAAAGCGATGAGATGGCCAGAAAGAGACAGACCTACACCGTTCAGGAAGAAGATAATTAAGAAAAAACTGCCGCAGCATATAGTTGTCTGATCTATCCACTACATGCTGCGGCAGTTTTTATCGTTTCATACGTTCATGCAACACACCATACACTTTATCAAAATCTTCCTGTCGCCCGTCTCCTTTGGTACAGGATATGATTTCATGACGTTTTCCATTCTTATCAGTAAGAAACAGCACCTTTTTAATATCTGCCTGTTTCCCAACCTCTATCTTTTCCATATCGTTAATCTGATAGATAAAGACATCTGTACGTAACACAAGCACATAATCTTTTGCAATCATGATATGTTCATCCGGAAGTTCAAGCACATCCTTATCCGTAAGCTGACGAAAAAAAACATCTGGATCATCCACATCAGATAATTTTTCTCTGAATTTCTTCTGTGCTTTCACGTTCGTTACAGCAAGAAATACCCCCATCACAGCAAACACAATTGCCATAGCCACGTTTGTAAACAGACAGATCAGTGCAAGACACAACAGACTTCCCCACACAATCATTCCTGTCTGTAATTTCTTTGCACGTTCACTGACAAACTCTGCGTATTTTTGCTGACCGGCATTTTCAATTCCCATGCATGTACCTCCTCTTCCACCACTAGCGGATCCTCTCTGGAAAACCTACTTTTTTCTGCACTTTACGCAAAGTCCTGGTTGCATAATAATTCGCCTTCTCTGCATTGTTCTTAATGATTCCATCAATATAAGCTTTATCCTTTTCCAGTCTTGCCACTTCATCCTGCAGCGGTTTCAAAACTGATACAACAGCCTCACCAACAGCCATCTTAAAGTCTCCGTAGCCTTTTCCGTCAAATTCTTTCACAACCTCTTCCGGTGTTTTTCCTGTACATGCGCTGTAGATATCGATCAGATTCTTAACACCCGGCTGCTCATCCCGGTACAGAATCTGTGCCTCAGAATCTGTCACTGCACGTTTACACTTTCTGAGAATCGTATCCGGATCATCCATAAGGTAGATACTTGCATTCGGATTTTCATCAGACTTGGACATTTTTTTCGTCGGATCCTGAAGACTCATGATCTTAGCCCCTACTTTTCCCACATAAGCTTCCGGAATGGTAAATACATTTCCATAAATGTTATTAAATCTCTCTGCAATGTCTCTGGTTAGTTCAAGATGCTGCATCTGGTCAATTCCCACCGGCACAACATCTGCCTGATACAGAAGAATATCTGCAGCCATCAGTACCGGATAAGTAAAAAGCCCTGCATTGATATTATCTGCATGCTTAGCTGACTTATCTTTGAACTGTGTCATACGGTTCAGCTCTCCCATATAGGTAAAGCAATTGAGAATCCATGCAAGTTCCGCATGTCCGGACACATGGGACTGATAATAAATGCAGTTTTTCTCCGGATCCAGACCTGCCGCAATATATAAGGTCAGCAGGGCTCTGGCTCTTTTTCTCAGAGTGGCCGGATCCTGTCTCACCGTAATGGAATGCATATCTACAACACTGTAAAAGCATTCATACTCATCACTGAGTTTGACCCAGTTCTTTAAAGCTCCGAGGTAATTACCCAGAGTCAGATTACCTGTTGCCTGCATACCGCTGAATAATACTTTTTTATCATTGATCATTTTTAATCTCCTCCTTCAGTCTATGATGCATTCTGCATGCCAGTGAATTAACGGGCCTGCGCATCCCAGTCTTCCACTTCATCATCATAATATACAACATTTTCAGACAATATCTTCATATCATAATCTATCACCTGTACTTCAGTCACTGCACAGTTCTTATGTACTCCCTGTCCCCAATACTCTTTCAACGGCAAATGCCTGATATTATTGATCATACCAGCCAGAGCCGCACCATGAGTCGCAATCAGAATATGACACTGCTCATATTCCTTTTTATGGATCAGCTCCTCCAGAAATTCACCGGTTCTTTTTTTTACATCGGCAAAAGACTCTCCGCCATTTGCCGGCACAAAGTTTTCCGGATCAGTAAAAAACTTCTGGAACTCATCCGGGAGCTCACATCTGGATTTTTCAAGACTTTTCCCCTCATAATCCCCAAATGCCATCTCCATGATCCTTTCATCCTCTAAAATCGGAACGTCTCTTCCTTCCAGTATCAATCTGGCAGTTTCCCTTGCTCTGCACAGAGGACTTGATATACAGTGATCAAATCTGACATTCTGCAGCCCTTTTGCTGTTTTTCTTGCCAGACTTTTTCCAAATTCATTCAGAGGGATATCCACCTGTCCCTGAATTCTTCTGCTTTTGTTCCAGTCAGTTTCTCCATGTCTTACAATATATAGCTTCATATTGCTCCTCCTTAAAACGTACCCTGTTAGTATAGCACACCTTCCAGTGTTTTTATAGTAATTTCAATTTAAAAATGCTATAATTAATTATAATTCATCCACAATACTATATTGTGCAGGAATAGAAAAAGGAGTGTATCAATATGGAAAAAATTACAAGCTTTACAATAGACCACCTGCGTCTGGTGCCGGGAGTCTATGTATCCCGCGTTGACTACGTGGAAGGACACCCGATCACCACTTTCGATCTGCGTATGACCAGTCCCAACGATGAACCCGTTATGAATACAGCAGAAGTACACACGATTGAACATCTTGCAGCAACATTTTTACGCAACCATAAAGATTATGCTGACAAAACGATCTACTTCGGACCGATGGGGTGTCGCACCGGGTTCTATCTGCTTCTTTCCGGATCTTATGAATCCAGAGATATTGTACCGCTTATGATTGAAATGTTCACTTTCATCGCTGAATTTGATGATGAAGTGCCTGGTGCAAGCCCAAAAGACTGTGGCAATTACCTCGACATAAACCTCCCGATGGCCAGATATCTTGCACGCAAATATCTGGACGAAGTCCTGGAACACATCACAGAAAAGCAGCTCATCTATCCGGAATAATCTCAGAATTTACCGAACCGGTCCCGTGCAGTTCTCCTATCTCTGATCTGCACGGGAGATTGATCGGTTCAGCACCTGAATCTGACATATTTCCATCGCATTCAATGCATTCTCATGACTCTGCGGCGTGACACCGGCACAACAGGACGCATCTACAATGACAGGCACCTCCGGAAGAAATGCTTTTACGAGCATTGCGTTAGAGATCACACAGATATCCGTACACAGACCGATCAGAGTAACCGACTCTACTCCCGTCTTTCCCTGCTTTCTCAGGTCTTCGTCATATGCGCACAGCAAGGATCCCAGATATCTGCTCCCAAATGTCGGTTTATCAATCGGTTCTTCTTTTCGAAGTGCATCAATCTCCGGATGTATTTCCCATCCCGATGTTCCCCGGATACAATGTTTTACAGGAAGATTTCTTCCCTCCTGTGTATCCATATAATTATCTTCATGGGTATCCCGGGTATACATTACTCTTCCATCGAAAGTTTTTATCTTTTCTGCAACCTTTGGTACGATCGATACTGCCTCCCCTGTCCCCAGTGCTCCATCGATAAAATCATTCTGCATATCAACTACTACCAATACATTCATAAAAAAACTCCTCTCCATATGGAAAAAGAGGCTACTGCCTCTTTTTCTTCATTATTTATTCCATATTTCCCGGAAATCTCGGGATTCCGTCAAAGCCGACTTTTAATTCTTCATCTGTCGGGATATAATCTGTCATTTCTCCATTATGGAACTTCTCATAAGCAACCAGATCAAAGTATCCGGTACCCGTAAGACCGAAAAGGATCGTCTTTTCTTCTCCGGTCTCTTTACACCTTAACGCTTCATCAATTGCCACCTTGATTGCATGACTGCTTTCCGGTGCCGGAAGGATACCTTCTATTCTTGCAAACTGCTCTGCCGCTTTAAATACTTCCGTCTGTTCTACGCTTCTTGCCTCCATATATCCATCCGCATATAACTGTGACAGTATAGAACTCATACCATGATACCTGAGACCTCCTGCATGGTTCGGTGACGGAATAAAGCCACTTCCAAGTGTATACATCTTAGCCAGCGGGCATACCATACCGGTATCACAGAAATCATATGCATATACTCCTCTTGTAAGACTCGGACAAGATGCCGGCTCTACTGCGATAAACTGATAATCTGCTTCTCCTCTCAGTTTTTCTCCCATAAACGGAGAGATCAGTCCGCCAAGGTTTGATCCACCGCCTGCACATCCGATAATGATGTCCGGTTTAATTCCATACTTATCCATTGCCGCTTTTGCTTCTACACCTATCACAGACTGGTGAAGCAATACCTGATTTAATACACTTCCCAGAACATATCTGTATCCTTCCGTACTGGTCGCTACCTCTACCGCTTCCGAGATTGCACATCCCAGACTTCCGGTGGTACCTGGATGTTCTGCCAGAATCTTCTTTCCGATCCCGGTCTCTGTGGAAGGTGAAGGTGTCACACTTGCTCCATATGTCCGCATTACTTCACGTCTGAATGGCTTCTGTTCATAGGAACACTTCACCATGAACACTTTACAGTCCAGATCCAGATAAGAGCATGCCATGGAAAGCGCAGTTCCCCACTGTCCGGCTCCTGTTTCTGTTGTCACACCCTTCAATCCCTGCTTCTTTGCATAATAAGCCTGTGCTATCGCTGAATTCAATTTATGACTTCCACTGGTATTATTCCCTTCAAATTTATAATAAATCTTTGCAGGTGTCTGTAATTTTTCTTCCAGACAATATGCTCTTACAAGCGGTGCAGGACGATACATCTTATAGAATTCCTGAATTTCCTGTGGGATAGCAATATATCTGTCATCGTTATTCAATTCCTGCTGAACAAGCTCTTCACAAAATACCCCTGACAGTTCCTGCGCTGTCATCGGCTCTAATGTCCCGGGATTTAAAAGTGGTGCAGGTTTATTCTTCATATCTGCACGTACATTATACCATGCCTTTGGCATCTCGTTCTCATCGAGGTAAATCTTATAGGGGATATTTTTGTCTTTCTGATCTTTCATTGTTTTGATCTCCTTTCATTGAAAACTCTCGGGACATGGGATTTTTTATTACAGATTCTTTTTTCCATAAATAAAAAATACCCTTATCCCATACAATCACTATTGCAGGGACAAGAGTAATATCATCAACTCCTGCGGTGCCACCCGGCTTGGTATATCATCCTATTCATATACCCTCTCATGCGTACTGCCATACGCGTACTTTGTTAACGGAGTATCCTCTCCGGCTTGCTTACTCTGTTCTGCATGATCCACATTTCAGTTTGCCCTCAGAAGTCCATTCCCTATAGCTTTAACCTGCTGCAATCCCACCGCCTGCAACTCTCTGTGAAGCAAATGTCCATAAGTACTTACTCTTCCTCATCGGTTTGTTAATACTTTACCACAGCAAATTACCATTGTCAAGTTTTAATTGATTGTATCATAATTACATTTAAATGAAAACGGGGTAGAGTAGGTTAGAGGGCTTTGCCCTCTCTCCCCTCATCAAACCGTGCATGAGGTTCTCCCTCACACGGCTTTCCGACATTCTTCTTTCTACAGCATTACGTCATGCCGTAGCCATTCTTTTTAA
>NZ_JAFBIZ010000045.1 GCF_021531995.1 Faecalicatena contorta | reverse complement strand
ACATTTTATTCCCACAAAAAAGCTACGGTAAGCAACTTCGCGCTGAAGTGTAATGTTTATATAAAAAGGTTGTTGATCATGTAGTGGCAGCCCTGACCATACCATTTCCACAAGATAAGCCGAGGTAAGCGACTTAGCGTCGAGGCGTTCTTGTGGAAATGGTAAATTACAATGAAGCCATCCGTTTCAGAATTTCCTGATAAAATTCTTCGCTGTCGCCGGTGCGTTTCAAATCCTCCAGTATCACTCCATCTTTCAAAAACAGGATTCTTTTGCATTTGCTTGCCATCTGCGGATCGTGTGTGACCATGATGATCGTCTTTTTCATCTCTTCGTTGATCTGTATAAATTCATCTACTACGATTTTTCCGGACTTGGAATCCAGATTCCCGGTTGGCTCATCTGCAACGATCACATCCGGGTTATTAATAAGTGCCCGGCAGATTGCAACTCTCTGCTTCTCTCCTCCTGACAATTCATACGGATTCTTATCCAGAAGATGTGTCAGCCCAAACTGCCCGGAAAGCTTCATCGCGCATTCTGTACACTGATCTGCTTCCGCTTTATCCAGTATCATGGGAAGCATGATATTCTCTTTTACAGACAGACTGTCCATCAGATAAAAGTCCTGAAAAACGAAACCGATCTCTCTTCTTCTGATATCTGCCAACTCATCCTTCCAGAGGAATTCCGTGTCCTTTTCCTTGAAATACAGCTTTCCCTTTGTTGGCACATCAATCAGTCCCAGTACTTTAATCAGGGTCGTCTTTCCGCATCCGGACTTCCCCATAATCCCCACAAATTCTCCTTCTTCCACCGACAAATCAATACCTCTCAGTACACGGATATCATCCGGATGCTCTTTCCTACTTCCTGTTTTGGAATAATTACGATATAACTGTTCTGTTCTAATGACTGTTCCCATAATTTCTCTCCACCTTTTTTATAATATAACGACTGATGCCCTGAATTCCCAGCAACTGTATTCCGACATAGAACAGCCCTGTCACTGCCAGCACTTTCAGATATGCCATGATATCTTCTGGTGTATATCCCCTGTTTCTCCACATGATTCCGGTAAACACCATGACTGAGACCGCCGCAACCGCCATCGGAATCCAGAAATAAACGTAAACTTCCCGTCGAATCATATGTAAGCGTTCCTTTTCTCTCATTCCCATATTCTGCAGAAATTCCTGCTGACGAATCTTTTCTCTCATCTCCGATTCTGCTTTCATATACAAAAGCACCAGCGTTACAACTGCCATAAGAGTCATTATGAAAAAGCTGACAGCAATATTCATGAACCTTTCCGCCTTCAGCTGGTCTGCCAGCTGGTCTTTCGAATACCAGGCCTGAACCACACTGTCAAACTCAAGATCAAACTGATGATTTGCTTCAAATACCCTCAGTTTTTCTTCAATTTCTGATTTTCTCCCATCGGATGCATGGATCAGGACCAGACGATCCGGCCAGTGATGGATATTATCGCCTTCTACGCCTTCCTCCTGTGCAATCTTCTCCCCATTCCGGTAGTTCGTCGTCTTCCATAATTCCTGTATCTGCTCAAAATACGCATCAGAAAATACCACAATATCTTCATATTCTCCCTGCCGCAGATTTCCAATCAGTATCCTTCTCTCCATTCCAACAATTGTTCTGGGCGGAAATATGTCTGCACGGTGAAGATAATCATAAGATACCACCGGCTGTCCGATATGCAGATAAGGAGTCTTTTTCCCGGAAAAATAATCAATCGGATGTGCTTTCACACTTTTATCTTCCTGAAAGATGATATATATTTCACTTCCATCCTCCGCAAGATTCAGATCCTTCGCTTTACGTCCAATTTGAGCACACAATTCCTGATATGTAGATTCTGAGATCCCGATATGCTGTCCCTGCGGCATGATAGATTCCATCGTTCCATTGATATCGGTTGAATTATCGGCATTAGTGACCCGGACCATCGGATATGTCATGACATCTGCAAGATTATTATTCTCTAACTCCTTAAATAATTCCCGGTCATCATCGGTCGCCATACATACATAGTCATAAGGAAACATTGTCTCTGGTTTTTCTGCAATCAGAGAGGACGCTGCTTCTCTGGAAAAGATAAACAGCACGCAGATATGCAGCAATGTAATCAAATACAGATACCTGTAAGCCGTCTTAAAATAGTGATAAAAGTAATTATTCTTTAACAGATTTCTATAATATACCGGGATCTTTTTCTTTTGCATACAAAGATACAGGTTCCCTCCGTGACGCAGAGACAGATACAATCCAAACAGAAACAACACGATATCCCCAATTTTTTCTGCATGTTCTCTTTGCGAAAAACCATAGATAGAATAAAACAGCAGACCAACTCCCGCAATCAGAAAACAGGGGCTCCATTTTCCCGACATCTTTTCTTTCTGTACTGCTTTATATCTGGAAGATGAGCCTCCCATTTCAATGTAAATATCATGCGTTGCCATAGCTGAGATCAGAAACAGTAAAAAGCTTATCAGAAATGTCAGCAGATAGCTTTTGACGGTGACATGCTCAAGGACAACCTTCCCTTCCAATCCTCCTGTAATCAGACTACGACAAAGAAACAGGACGATATTTCCAAACAGATATCCACCAAGCAGCGAAAATACAATACAGGTTAATAATTCTGCCCCAATAAACAAGTATAATGTTCTGCTTCGGATCCCCAGATTCTGAAACAAAGCATAGCTGCTGACATGATGTCTCAAATAAAATATCAGCACAGAAACAACCAGAAAAACTGCAATCACAATTGCCACAATCAGGAAATTCATCAAAACTGTGCCAAGTCCCTGTCCCATCGCCAGATTTTCCACACTCCGCATTCCGGACAGCATCTCCCGGATTCCAACACCGGCAAAGACAACGCTGATTGAGATCGTTGCTACCAGAATAAATACCCTGTAAGTCTCCCAGTTACTCTTAAAATTCTTCCAGATCACCCGGTAAAACAGCGGAGAATATTTCCCCTCAAACACAAGCCGCTCTTTTCTCTCCTTCTTTGCCAGGCGATCCCGTTCCCTGATCCGCTGCATCTCGTCCGATGCATCCGTCCACGAGTCCAGCATGCGCCCGCCAACCAGATAGATACACAGCAAGAACATAATTCCAACCGGATACACCTTAAAATAGGCATTATCCATATAAAGCGAAGGTCCTTCCACAGACATTAGTAATCCCAGACAACTGACCACCAGACTCACAACCGGAAGAAAAGCACTGTTTCTTCCCAACAATATTCGAAAAAGGCTAATCAGACCCAGAAGCTGTATCACAGCCATCAAAATCAGCATAACCAGGAAGGCAATTGTGACTGACTGGATATCATTCCATTCCACCCAGTCGACTCCCATTGCCGACATATCTACTTTTACAAGTACATTCATATCCTCCGCTCTGCGAAGCCTCGTCAGATATCCATAGGTGTTATGGAAGTTTCCTCCCAAAGGAATCCATGGGATTATCAGCGCAACCTGTATGATAACTCCCGTGATAAGATAATAGATGCGATCCGCCGTTAATCGTTTTTTCAATGTTTTTCCCCCAGACTTTTCTTTAATAAACAATCTAAACAAAAGAGCGGAGTTTTATGAAAAATCCTCCGCTCTGTGAAGACCATATTGTTACACTGAAAACCTACATAAACATATTACTGGTACCTACATATCGGATTCCATCCTCAAAGACTCTCTTTCCATCCATCGTCACCAGTTTCACATCATTCAGACGGGTAATGTCCTCACTGAGATTGCCACCCACAACAAGAATATCTGCATCCAGCCCTTCTTTGATCATACCTCTCTGATCTTCTACTCCCAGAACCTTTGCAGGATTAGAAGTTGCCGTCTGGATTGCCTGTACCGGTGTAATACCATACTCTACCATATACTGCAGTTCCCTAGGCAAAGGCAGAAGCGGTGACTGATACATAACCATATCCGTTCCTGCAATCACTGTAACACCGGTATCATAAAATGCTTTAAAATTGTCTCTATAAGCCTTGTACGCAGGCTCAAAATACTGATAATCCTTAATCTCTTTCTGCATAACCGGGTCATTTACCGGTGCACCCGCATGGTTTTCCATCTTTTCTTTGCAGATATCATACAACAATGTATATGCCATAATCGTCGGTGTCCAGGCGATTCCTTTTTCAGCCATCTGCTTCGCATGATCCAGCGTCATGAATGTAGCATGTTCAATCGTATCAAAACCTGCATCAATGCACATCTGAATTCCAGGATTCGTTCCTGCATGTACTCCACACTTAATTCCTCTTCTGTGACATTCATCTACTGCTGCATCCAATTCTTCCTGTGTAAGCTCCGGTATATGGGAACGATGTGTGGTAAGCACTTTTACCCACTCTGCACCATCACGCACCTGTTTTCGAATCTCTTTTCTCACTTCCCACGGGCCGTCTACCTGCTCCACTTCCTCCCAGGCATGTCCACCGGTCATACAGATTCCAGTGTCCGTATGTGTAATCTTTGGAATCGTAATAAATCCCTTTTCTGCAGCCAGCTTCAGATTCTTACATACTCCATGTGCCGAAGACATATCTCTTACAGAAGTAATTCCCCGCTCAAATGCCGCCTGAGCATGCTGGAGCGCGTAGAGCATGATCAGCTGCGGTCCATAATTAAAGCTGTCAGGCTGTGAATACCAATATCCCAGGTGTGCATGCATGTCACACAATCCCGGGAGAATCGTTGCATCCCCATATTCCTTTACTTCTTCCTCCGGATATTCTTTTATCAGTTCCTCCTTGGAACCAATTTTACGGATCTTTCCATCTGATCCGGTTACAACCGCCTTATCTTCTAAAACTGTTTTTCCATCTCCTGTCATGAGATATTTTGCACTGATAATCATTGGTATAGCCTCCTTATGACATTTTCTTTGTTAATATTATAGCATACTCTATAGACTGAAGTACATATTCTTACAAAAATATATAAAAAGAAGCCGCTGAAATTGTCAGGATCTTCTCCCGCATATTCAGCAGCTTCTCTGGATACTATTTTTTATTTCTGATTCCGGAACTGCATCGGTGTCATATTATAAGCTTTCTTAAACAGCCGGTTAAAGTGCTCTACATTCTGATAGCCTACAGACAGTGCAATATTTTCTACCGTCATATTACTGCTCTTCAGAAGTGCTTTTGCCTTTTTCATACGAATCTTCTTTACCAGTTCTCCAAATGTCATACCAGACTTTTCTTTGATATACTTTGAAATGTACGGCTTAGACAAATAGAATTTTTCTGCCAGGTCATCCAGTGTGATGTCGATATAATTTGCCTGTACGTAGTTCATGATTTCAATCATTCTTGCATCCGTACATACATTGGCATTGCCAAGCTCATCAACTTTATTAACGGCTACAATTAAAGCTTCAATGGATGCCCGGATAATATCAGGATCAATTCCTACCCCCCAGAAGGTCTTGCCCTTGCATATGATTCCAACATATGCAACAGCCTTGGAAGAAGATCCTTTTGTCAAAGAATGCTCCTCATAGAAAGTCAGTTCATAGCTGATGTTAAAGTACTGCTTAATCGCATTGCTTACTGCATCCAGTCTGCCATTTCCGTTGGACGTAATAACCTTATTCTCACCTCCGTGATTAATGGTTACTTCTGCAGTGATTCCATCCACCTGCTTAAAATGACACTCATCAATATGGAAAATGGTTTTGGTGTTGATGTAGTGATCGGCAAAAATCTGGTATACCCACTCCGGAGTCAGTTCCTTATGTGCCTTATCAGATACATCTTTTACCATGTAACCAACTTCTTCTCTCATCTTCTGCGGAAGGTTAATGCCATGACTCTGCTTCAGGATATAGCTTACGCCGCCCTTTCCGGACTGACTGTTGATACGGATTACATCAGAATCGTATCTTCTTCCCACATCCTGCGGATCAATCGGAAGATATGGAACCGTCCAGGTATCGCAGCTCTTTTCCTCTCTCCATGCCATTCCTTTGGCGATGGCATCCTGATGAGAACCGGAAAATGCCGTAAATACCAGATCTCCGGCATATGGCTGACGCTCATATACACGCATTCTGGTCAGGCGCTCGTAGGTTTCCCGGATTTTCTGCATATCTGAAAAATCCAGTCCCGGATCCACTCCGTGAGAATACATATTCATCCCCATAGTTACAATATCCACGTTACCGGTACGCTCACCATTACCGAACAGTGTTCCTTCAATACGGTCCGCTCCTGCAAGAACTCCAAGCTCTGCCGTAGCCACACCGCATCCTCTGTCATTGTGCGGGTGTAAGCACAGGATGACATTGTCTCTGTAATTCAAATGCTTATTTACGTATTCCAACTGACACGCAAATACATGTGGCATTGCATTTTCCACAGTAGTCGGAATATTGATGATTGCCTTATTCTCCGCAGTCGGTTTCCATACATCCAGAACTGCATTACATACCTCAACCGCATAATCCACTTCTGTTCCCGGGAAACTCTCCGGGCTGTACTGGAATGTAAAGTTACCTTCCGTCTCACTTGCCAGCTGAAGGAGCAGTTTTGCACCGTCTACGGCAAGCTGCTTCACTTCTTCTTTGCTCTTTCTGAACACCTGCTCCCTCTGTGCTACAGAGGTTGAATTATACAGGTGAATGACTGCATGCGGAGCACCTTTGACCGCTTCAAATGTCTTCTTAATAATATGCTCTCTTGCCTGTGTAAGCACCTGAACCGTTACATCATCCGGAATCATATTCTTCTCAATCAGAGTTCTCATGAACTGATACTCTGTCTCGGATGCAGCCGGGAATCCAACTTCAATCTCCTTAAATCCAATATCCACCAGCATCTGGAAGAATTCCAGTTTTTCATCCAGACTCATAGGCTCGATCAATGCCTGATTTCCATCACGCAGGTCAACACTGCACCAGATCGGCGGATGATCAATATACTCTTTCTTTGCCCAGTCATAAGTCACTTCCGGCGGCATAAAATAAGTTCTTTCATATTTCTGATAATTTATCATAACTGACAACCTCTCCTTCTATTCCATTTTGATCATAAATCCATCGTCCATATCGGATAATAATCATCAATTTAATTGTTCATTTTTAATACTTCCTTATCCTAACATATGTACACAGAAAAGGGAAGTGATAAATTTAATCACTTCCCTTGATGTATTTTATTCTCTTCTCAACTATACTCTAATCCTGTGCCAGAGAACGTTTTTTCGTGATCGTTACCTTTTCATCATAGCAGGCAAAGATATCGTCTACCCGCTCTTTCTGAAGCTTTGGCGTTACAAAACTTACAACAGGCACCACAATCAGACCGGCGATCATAGCAATCGCACCGGCATTAATCGGAGATGCGATATAGTGAAGGAACATATTGGATACTGTAATTCCCACACCCGTTGCAAAACTTGCCCATACGGCCGCTTTTGTCACACCCTTCCAGTACAGTCCATACATAAACGGAGCAAGGAAAGCTCCCGCAAGTGCACCCCAGGAAATACCCATCAACTGTGCAATGAAGGTCGGAGGATCCATCGCAATTACAACGGATAATACAATGAAGAAAACAACCAGTACCTGCATGGTACGAACCTGCTTCTTTTCACTCATATCCTTCATCACATTGTCTTTCAGGAAATCCAGTGTCAGCGTAGAGCTGGAAGTCAGAACCAGAGATGCAAGTGTTGACATGGATGCGGATAATACCAGTACCACAACGATACCGATCAGAATATCCGGAAGCGTAGACAGCATATATGGAATCACACCATCATAGATTACATTGCCGGCTTCATCATAAAGCTGCGGATTATCAAACAATCTTCCGAAACCACCCAGGAAATAGCATCCGCCGGAAATAATAATTGCAAAAAACGTAGATACAACTGTACCGGTATTAATAGACTTCTCATCTTTAATTGCATAGAACTTTCCAACCATCTGCGGAAGTCCCCATGTACCAAGAGAGGTCAGGATTACAACTCCAAGAAGATTCAGAGGATCCGGACCGAAGAAGGAAGTAAATGCTCCCGGCTGTCCCATCGTAACAGGAATGTCACTTGGAATTTCAGCCATCGTTTTAATTGCCTGAATAAATCCACCCTGTCCATTCAGTACGGACAGAATAACGGCTACGATACCAACCAGCATGATAATTCCCTGAATAAAATCATTGATTGCTGTAGCCATGTATCCGCCAAGGATTACATAGATACCTGTAAAGATAGCCATTACGATAACACAATATTTGTATGGGATATTGAAAGCCATACCGAACAGTCTGGAAAGACCGTTATAAACAGACGCTGTATATGGCACGAGGAAGATAAACACAATTGCAGAAGCTGCAATCTTCAGTGCTTTGCTTCCATATCTCTCACCAAAATAATCCGGCATTGTCTTAGAATTCAGATGCTGCGTCATGACCTTGGTACGTCTTCCCAGTACAACCCAGGCAAGAAGGCTTCCGATAAATGCATTTCCAAGACCGATCCAGGCAGAAGCCAGACCATATTTCCATCCGAACTGTCCGGCATATCCCACAAACACAACAGCAGAAAAATACGAAGTACCATAAGCAAAAGCAGTTAGCCACGGTCCGACAGAACGTCCCCCTAATACATATCCGTCAACACTCGTTGCATGCTTCCTTGAATAAAGTCCTACCGTTACCATAATTGCAAAAAACACGACCAACAACAGTAATTTGACACCCATAAAATAATACCCTCAACTTTCCTTTGTCTTTCCTACCGCTTTAAACCGTTGCGCTTTAAAGCGGTAAAGTATTGTTCCATAAGGATACCACATAATATGAATAATGTCAATATATACCAGAAAGATGCCGTCCACCGGCAGATATTTTCTGCACAGATCACGGCATCTATGATTCATTTTGGTTCTTTTATTTCATTTTCTCAACTCTGTCCTGAATTGTTTTATTAAAATTCTCAACTCTTCTGCTGTATGGTTCATCCATATATCTGGAATTCAGCATAAAATCTGCTGTCGCCAGATTATTCGCAACCGGAATATCATACAGAACCGCAATACGAAGCAGTGCCTTTACATCCGGATCATGCGGCTGTGCTTCCAATGGATCCCACAAAAAGATCATAAAATCAATATTCCCCTCCACGATCTTTGCACCGATCTGCTGATCTCCGCCAAGCGGACCACTATTGTAGCCTTTGACCGGAAGTCCTGTCTTCTCAGCGATCAGACGTGCAGTTGTCCCGGTTCCACACAGAAAATGGCTTTTCAGAATGTCCTTATTCTTATCACACCAGTCAACCAGTTCCTTTTTCTTTCCATCATGGGCAACCAACGCAATATGCTTTGCCTTTTCAATTTCAAATGTTACATACTTATCATCCAGCATATCTATATCTCCTTTCAATTACTATTCTTCATGTGTTACTCGGGAAGTTCTTCTTCATAATACTTGATCAGAGCCTGTGTTCCGAGATCGCCATATCCTTCTGCCTGCAGAAGTTCATAATTCGCGAGCACCTGACTTAATACATCTAGGCTCAGATTACTTCTGTTTGCCTCTGTGAGTGCAATCGTCATGTCTTTGATAAAATGCTTCATAAAGAATCCGGGTGCATAATCTCCGGCAAGAATCTTCGGACCAAATGCATCCAGCTGCTTACTTCCGGCAGCGCCTGTCGATACTGAATTCAAAACGGTATTCAGATCCAGGCCTTTTGCTTTCGCATAGGTCAGAGCTTCACATACACCTGACAGGGTTCCGGCAATCATAATCTGATTCGCAAGCTTTGCATGTTGTCCACATCCGGACTTGCCCTGATAATTAATATTCGTTCCCATCGCTTCAAAAAGAGGCACACATGCTTCATAATCTTCTTTTTCCCCACCAACAAGAATGGACAGAGTTCCGGCTTTCGCCCCGGTATCTCCTCCTGTAACCGGTGCATCCAAGACATGGAATCCTCTCTTCTTTCCTTCTCCTGCAATCTTCTCAGCCAGCATTGGACTTGTGGTCGTCATATCAATCAGATATGATCCGGACGACGCACTATCGAGGATATTCCCCTGTTCAAAATAAACCTCTTCTACATCCTGCGGGAACCCTACAATCGTGATCACTGCTTCACGATCCTTCACACACTCAGCGATACTATCATGAAAAATTGCCCCTTCACTGATCACATCCTCAACTTTCGCTTTTGTACGGGCATAGATATGAAGCTCATATCCTGCTTTCATCAGGTTCCTAACCATGGATTTTCCCATGATTCCAACCCCTATAAAACCAATCTGTTTCACGTCATTTGTTCCTTTCTGTGTTTTCCTAGTATTTTTCCACAACTTCACCTTGTCTTTTATAAATGCTGTTTGCAGGTACATAACCTCTGACACTGGAAAGTGGATAGATATTGGAATGACTTCCCACAACACTTCCCGGATTCAACACTGTACCGCAGCCAACCTCTACTTCATCACCAATCATGGCACCAAATTTTTTGATTCCCGTCTCAATATTTCCCTCCGACGTCTTAACCACAACCAGTTTTTTATCGGATTTCACATTGGAAGTGATAGAACCGGCACCCATATGTGCCTTATAGCCAAGGATCGAATCACCAACATAATTGTAGTGCGGGACCTGCACTTTATTAAAGAGAATCACATTTTTAAGCTCAGTGGAATTACCTACAACGGCTCCCTCTCCTACAATCGCATTGCCACGGATAAATGCACAGTGTCTGACTTCTGCGTTTTTCCCAATGATCGCCGGCCCATGTATGTATGCAGACTCAAATACTCTGGCAGATTTCGCAATCCATACATCCTCTCCGATCCGGTCATACTCATCCTCCGGAAGTGTCTTTCCAAGTTCCAGGATAAAATTACCGATCTTTGGAAGTACTTCCCACGGATAAGTCACACTGTCAAAGATCTCTCTGGCGATTGTTTCATCCAGCGTATAAAGTTCTGTTACTGTTAATCCTTTCATGTCTTTTAATTACTCCTTTCACACGCATATTATGTACGTTTTTTATAATATTTAGCCACTTTATCATAACAGGCCTGAAGCTGATACTGATTATTCAGCCCTTTGACTCCCTGGGTTCTGCTTACAATAAACTGATCCAGTTTCTGCATATACTCTTCCGGGCTAATATCGCCATCTGCCACATAAGTAAGCCCCTTTTCCCAGCTCGCAGTAAGTTCCGGATTCAGCAGAGATTTGATTGAATGATCCACCACGTCATAGATCATCTCTCCCTGCATTGTAGGCGTCACGATCTGTGTCTTCTTATTCAGTGCCAGATACTTGTTGTTAAAAAGCTTTTTCAGAATCTCTCCTCTGGTAGCGCTGGTACCGATGCCGCTTCCCTTGATCTGTGCACGCAGTTCTTCATCTTCAATCAGCTGTCCGGCATTCTCCATGGCAAGGATCAGAGATCCGGAATTATAACGCTTCGGAGGCGATGTTTTTCCCTCCTTGATCTCCAGTGACTGCACTTCCAGAACCATCCCCTTCTTAAGTGTCTGTATCTTTTGAAAGAATGCGGCATCTGTATCTTTTCCACCTGTATCATCAGTGTCTTCTTCTGCGCCTTTTGCTGAATCCCTTACAATACCTCCGCTTTTTTTCTGTCCCGGAATCCCTGCAACCTTCAGATATCCTTCCTCTGCCAGCACTTTAAAACTTGAGAAAAATGATTCCTCCCGGATCTTTGTCATGATTGCAACTTTCTGATAAACTGCCGGAGGATAAAAGATACTTAAAAAGCGACGCACAATCACATCATACACCTGTCCGGACAGGCGGGACAAGCCTGAAAGAGCATTCATTCCCTGACCTGTCGGTATGATTGCATAATGATCTGTAATCTGTTTGTCATTGACGTATCTGGTTTTTTCCAGCCCCTTATGACTTCCAAACTGTACAATATCCTGAAGATATTCCACAACAGGTTCATACTTCATCAGACCATTCAGATTCTTATATATCTCCTTTGCGACTGCCGTTGACAGCACTCTGGCATCTGTTCTGGGATATGTCACCAGCTTTTTTTCATACAGTTCCTGCACGATCCGAAGTGTCTCGTCCGGGCTGATCTTAAAGCGTTTCGAGCACTCATTCTGCAGCTCTGCCAGATTAAACAGGAGAGGCGGATTCTTCTTTTCTTTCTTTTTTTCGATTGAAGCGATCTGACATCGAACCGGTAATTCCTCACTCAGGTATGCAATCAGTTCCTGTGCTTTCTTTCTCTCTTTGAATCCATTTTCCTTATAAAGATCAAATGATTCAAACCAGCGGGATCCCTTAACCGCACGCCACTCTCCTTCAAAAGTCTGTCCCGGATCTCCAATCGAGCTGACCACTCTGTAAAACGGAGTTTCCACAAAGTCCCGGATCTCCCGTTCCCTTCTTACCACCATTCCAAGAACGCAGGTCATTACTCTTCCCACGGAGATCACGGAATAGCGAGTGTGTAGATAAGTGGAAATGCTGTTTCCATATTTCAGAGTCAGAAGACGGGAAAAATTAATTCCCATCAGATAATCTTCTTTCGCACGAAGATAGGCAGAGGAGGCCAGATTATCATACTCTTTCAGATCCTTTGCCTCCCGGATCCCACGAAGAATCTCTTCCTCTGTCTGTGAGTCGATCCAGACTCTCCTTCTTTTTTTTCCATGTACTCCCGCCTGCTGTTCCACCAGACGATAAATATACTCTCCTTCTCTTCCGGAGTCTGTACAGACATAGATTGTCTCCACATCGTTCCGGTTGAGTAGTCCTGATACAATCTTGAATTGTTTACTGACTGCCGGAATCACTTCATACTTGAATTCCTCCGGCAGAAAAGGCAGCGTTTCCAAACTCCACTTCTTAAGCGCCGGATCATACGCCTCCGGATAACTCATCGTCACCAGATGTCCGACACACCAGGTTACGATTGCATCCTCCGATTCCAGGTATCCATCCTGTCTTCTTGTCTTCATGTTCAGTGCTTTGGCGAATTCCTGTGCCACACTGGGTTTCTCAGCAATGTATAGTGATTTCCCCATATAATATATCTTACTCCTATCTGTGGAAGAATATCTTCAGCCAGTCACCCATTTTCTTCTTCTGCTCTGGTTCCTCACGCCTTGCATGAATTGCTTCATCCATGAATACCGCCTGGGAATCGACCGGAGGCTGCGTATTCTCCCTCTTTTTATATGTACCGTCACTTAGCATGACTCTTGCTTTTACATTATCACTCAGCATTACTTTCAGATAATGATTGATCTGCTTACGAATACTGTCATCCATGATCGGGCATGCAACTTCTACCCGCTTTTCCGTATTTCTTGTCATCATATCCGCAGAACCGATATAGATCTTCTGATCCGATCCTGTTCCGAAACTGAAGATACGCGGATGTTCAAGATATCTTCCAACCACACTCATAATTCTGACATTTTCCGTGTATCCCGGTACTCCCGGTAGTATACAGCAGATTCCTCTGACAATCAAGTCTACTTTTACTCCCGCCTGGGATGCTTCCGATACTTTCCTGATAAAATCAACGTCTGTGAGGGAATTCATCTTCATGATGATTCTTCCGTCTTTTTCCTTTTTGATCTCCTCATCCATCAGATAAAGCACCTGCTTTTTCAGACTGGTCGGTGACACGATCAGATGGTTATATGTACCGTTCAGATTGCCGATTGACATGTTCTTAAAGAACTCTGCCGCATCCCGTCCGATCGCCTGGTTGGCCGTCATCAGCGACAGATCTGTATACATCGCCGCTGTCTTCTCGTTGTAATTACCTGTTCCGATCTGTGTAATATACTGAATATCATTGCGGTTACGATACGTGATCAGACAGATCTTAGAATGAACTTTATAGCCCTCAAATCCATAGATCACCCGGCATCCGGCATCTTCCAGCCGTTCTGACCAGTCAATATTATTCTGCTCATCAAATCTGGCGCGAAGCTCAATCAATACCGTAACTTCTTTTCCATTCTCTGCCGCCGCACACAGATACTCCACAAGCCTTGCTTTCTTCGCCAGACGATAGATCGTGATCTTGATCGTCATGACATTCGGGTCCGTGGATGCATCTTTAATCAGCTTCAGGAATGGATTCATACTTTCAAATGGGTAGAACAACAGAATGTCTTTTTTCTTCACCTGCTTCATCATATTGCCATCCTGCACATGCGCAGAATTCTGCGGTGAAAACGGCACATATGTCAGAGAACGCTTCATGGAATCCGGAAGATTTCCTGCAATCGAGAATATGTAATCCAGCTTCATCGGCATCTTGGTACGGAAGATCTGCGCCGGGAGAATATTGAATTTCTCACAGAAATATTTCTCCATATCGCTGTTCAGCTTTTCTGCAATCTCAAGGCGCACCACCGCCATTTTCCGGCGCTTATGCAGAGTCTCTTTCATCAGGTGACGAAAATCGTCATTGATCTCAAGTGCTTCATCATCCGGTGCTACATCTGCATTTCTCGTCACACAGATATAATTGGCATCCGATACTTCATATTGATCAAAAACAAGGTTCAGATGTTCCATGATGACCTTTTCCATACGGATATAGCGGATGTCATGTCCCGGAAGCATCAGAATGTCGGACACGAACTGTGGAACCGGTACGATTCCAAGCGTTGTCTTGCCTTTTTCACTGTCCTTATGCTTCAGATTCGCCGTCACATAGATCGCCTTATTCAAAAGATGTGGAAATGGGTGATTGGCATCCACAATCTGCGGTGACAGAATCGGCAGCACCTGTTCTTTAAAATATTTCTTTACATACTTTTTCTCTGACTGCTCCAGTTCTTTAAAATCAAGACCGCAGATTCCGTATGGATGCAGCTGTTTCTTAATCTCTGCATAAGTCTTGTCACGCTCTTTGTATAATGGCGCCACTGCCTCATAGATCTTCTCCAGCTGCTCTTTCGGCGTCATGCCGGAACGGCTGTCAATACTGGTCGCATCCATCTGTACCATATCGAACAGACTTCCGACACGAATCATAAAGAATTCATCCAGATTACTGGTAAATATTGCGACAAACTTCATTCTCTCAAGAAGAGGGACTTCCGGATCCTGCGCTTCCTCAAGAACTCTGTGATCGAACCTGAGCCAGGATAATTCGCGGTTTTGCGTATAGTTTAATATCTCTTTATTCATATCCCTGCACCTCGCCTTATTGCTATTACACTTTCTTTTATTTTACCACCTGAAGATAGGAAATAAAAGAAAGAATATGGGGAATCTGTACACAATAAATAAGGATTGTTGCAGAACAACAATCCCCTTTTATAATATTATTTTGCCTGAATATATCCCTTGGCAGTCAGAGACTCTGCACACAGCACTGCTCCGCCTGCTGCTCCACGAACGGTATTGTGAGACAGTCCGATGAATTTGTAATCATAGATGCTGTCTTCTCTCAGACGTCCGATTGATACACCCATTCCTCTTTCATAATCTACGTCCGCTTTTACCTGTGGACGGTTGTCTTCTTCCAGATACTGAATGAACTGTTTTGGAGCACTTGGAAGTTCTGCCTCCTGCGGGAAGCCCTTGAAATTCACTAATTTTTCGATCAGCTGTTCTTTTGTCGGCTTTTTCTCAAAGTTAATGAAAACAGCCGCTGTATGTCCGTTTAATACCGGTACACGCAGACACTGGCATGTAATCTTAGGCTCTTTTGCAAGTGTGATCTGACCATCCTCTAATGTTCCAAGAACACGAAGCGGCTCCTGCTCACTCTTTTCTTCCTCGCCACCGATATATGGGATGATATTTTCCACCATCTCCGGCCAGTCTTTGAAAGTCTTTCCGGCACCGGAGATTGCCTGATAAGTCGTTGCAACCACTTCTTTTGGTCCAAATTCTCTCCATGCTGCAAGGCAAGGCGTATAGCTCTGAATTGAGCAGTTCGGTTTAACTGCGATAAATCCACGGGTCGTTCCCAGACGTTTTTTCTGTGTCTCGATCAGACCAAAATGTTCAATATTGATTTCAGGAATTACCATCGGAACATCCGGTGTCCAGCGGTGTGCACTGTTATTGGATACGACCGGTGTTTCTGTCTTCGCATATGCTTCTTCAATTGCTCTGATCTCATCTTTTGTCATATCAACAGCGCTGAATACAAAGTCAACCGTCTCAGCAACCTTCTCTACTTCATTTACATTTAAAACAACCAGGTTCTTTACACCTTCCGGCATCGGTGTAGTCATCTTCCAGCGTCCGCCGACTGCCTCTTCATATGTCTTTCCGGCAGAACGCGGGCTTGCAGCTACCGTCACTACCTCAAACCACGGATGGTTCTCAAGCAGCGCGATAAACCTCTGTCCTACCATACCTGTTGCTCCTAAAATACCTACTCTCAGTTTCTTTTCCATTTTCTTCATCCCTCTTCTTTCTCTTGTATTCTTCTGCTCCCGTCTGCGTGACGGAAACGGGTGTATTCACCGCTTAGTATGCTTTCATGTACTCCTGGTACATTGTAATTACCCGATTCATGGACTCCATTCCCGGCGCTCCTGTAGTCACACGTTTATTCACACATGTCTCCAGGCTGATCGCCTCATAGATATCTTCTTCAAATGCCGGAGATATTTTTTTGTATTCCTCAAGAGGCAGTTCATCCAGCGCGATCTTTTTCTCGATACAAGTCAGCACCAGCTGTCCTACGATTCCATGAGCATCACGGAATGCCACTCCGTGATTCACCAGATAGTCTGCCGCATCCGTCGCATTGGTAAACCCATGTCTTGCACTGTCTTTCATGCGATCCTTATTGAACTGCATGGTTCTGAGCATTCCTGTAAACAGCATAATACATCCCTTGGCTGTATCAATTGCATCGAATGCCCACTCTTTGTCTTCCTGCATATCCTTGTTGTATGCAAGCGGAATTCCCTTCATCGTAGTAAGAAGCGCATTCAGTGCTCCATAAACGCGTCCTGTCTTCCCTCGAACCAGTTCTGCGATATCCGGATTCTTCTTCTGCGGCATGATGCTGCTTCCGGTACTGTAAGCATCATCGATCTCTACAAACTGATACTCATTCGAATTCCAGATGATCACTTCCTCGGAAAATCTGCTCAAATGCATCATGATCATAGAAAGTGCCGACAATAATTCAATCAGATAATCCCTGTCCGATACACCATCCATGCTGTTCAGTGTCGGGCCTTCAAATCCAAGCAGCTCTGCAGTATACTGCCGATCCAGCGGATAAGTTGTTCCGGCCAGAGCGCCTGATCCAAGCGGACAAGTATTCATGCGCTTCATAATGTCAAGAAGTCTCTCATGGTCCCTCTTAAACATTTCAAAATATGCACCCATATGATGTGCCAGCGTGATTGGCTGTGCTTTCTGAAGATGTGTAAATCCAGGCATGATTGTCTCTGTATTTTCTTCCATTACATGAAGAATAGCCTGCAAAAGCCCCTTCACCAATTCGTTGATCTCTCCGATCTCATCTCTGGTATACAGCTTCATATCCAGTGCCACCTGGTCATTACGACTTCTTCCGGTATGCAGTTTCTTTCCAGGTTCTCCGATTCTGTCAATCAGTGTTGCCTCTACAAAACTGTGAATATCTTCATATTTATCAGAAATCTCCAGTTTTCCTTCCTCTACATCATTTAAGATTCCATTCAGTCCGTCAATGATCTGCTTCTTTTCTTCCTCTGTCAGAATATTCTGCTTCGCAAGCATCGTTACATGCGCGATACTTCCCTTAATATCCTGTGCATAGAATCGCTTGTCAAACATAATGGATGCATTAAAATTATATACTAACTGGTCTGTTTCCTTTGTAAAACGACCGCCCCATAACTGTGCCATATGGATGTTCTTCCTTTCGTATGAAATTGCTGTTTACGATTTTATCATATTTTCAGGCAAAAGCAAATATAAATATGGGATTTTTACGATTTACCAGACAAAAGTGCTTTCTGTTTTCTTCGTTCTTCCAGAGAAAACTCACATCCACAGTAATCCTGACGGTATAAACCATACTTTTCGGACAATTCAATAGAACGCTTATATCCATTCCTTTTTTTAAAGTCTGAAAACAGATATTCCACTCCATATTCCTCTGCCAGATTTTTGCCTATCTCATTCAACTTTGCAGCATTCTTAAGCGGACTGATACTGAGTGTCGTCGTAAAGTAATCAAATTCACCTTCTCTGGCAATCCGTGCAGTTTCCCGAAGCCGGAGCTCATAACAGCGAAAGCATCTCGCGCCGCCTTCTTTCACTTCTTCCATGCCTTTCGCCATCTCGTAAAATCGTTCCTTTTCATACCTTCCCGCCAGAAAAGATACCGGATGCTTCCATGGCATCTCCTCAATCAAAGTCTGCTGTTCCTGGATCCTTTTTGTATATTCACTTTCCGGGTAGATGTTGGGATTGTAATAAAACACAGTGATCCGAAAATACTGACTTAAGTATTCCAGCACATAACTGCTGCATGGTGCACAGCAGCTGTGCAGCAAAAGAGTCGGCACCCGTCCTTCCTTTTGCAGATACTCGATCTGCTGATCCAGTTCTCTCTGATAATTGATCTTTCCCGTCATCTCCGCTTTCTCCTTACCTTTCTCATATACCATCTATTTCTGATATTTTTACTTATGAATTATAGTCTTTTCTTTCTTTTCTGGCAAGCATAATCCGCACTTATCCCGGACTTTCGCATATGATAGTATATCAGATGGGGCAGGAGGTTCCTATGGAACAAGTATTAGAATTAAAGCATATTCATTACGCATATCACAACCTGGAAGGCGAGACACCGGCACTTATCGACATTTCATTTGCATTGAACAAGGGAGAATTCGTTGCGATCGTAGGACCTTCCGGGTGCGGAAAATCTACACTCCTCTCGCTGATTGCCGGACTTCTCGAACCGGAAAAGGGACTGATCAAAGTGAACGGCAGATATCTGCGCGAAAGTACTACGAATATCGGCTATATGCTGCAGCATGATGAGCTTTTTGAATGGAGAACCATCTACAACAATGTTCTTCTGGGGCTGGAAGTACAGCATATGCTGACTGCAAGGACCCGTGAACGGGCGCAGGAACTTCTGGACATCTATGGTCTTGGCCAGTTTCGCAATTCCAGGCCTTCTGAACTATCCGGCGGCATGCGGCAAAGAGCTGCACTGATCCGTACTCTGGTTCTGGAACCCGATCTTCTTCTTCTTGACGAACCATTTTCTGCACTGGACTATCAGACCCGCCTGAATGTCGGAGATGATATCGGTCAGATTATCCGTCACGAACAGAAATCCGCACTCCTTGTGACGCATGATCTGTCCGAAGCTATCTCTCTGGCTGACCGGGTCATCGTATTATCCGGTCGTCCTGCAACCATCAGACAGACAATTCCATTAATCTTTCAGCTGGAAGAAGATACACCGCTGAACCGACGAAATGCACCAGAATTTAAGACGTATTTTAACCTCATATGGAAGGAGCTGAACACGCATGAATGAGTTATCACAGGGACAACAGGCCTATCTGCAGCAGCATCGCAAACACCTGCGAATCGTCCGGATCTCACGCATACTGATCCTCCTTAGCTTCCTTTTCGTCTGGGAATTTACAGCCAATGTCGGAATCATTGATTCCTTCATCTTCAGCAGTCCCTCCAAGATCGCCTTATGCTTCTGGGGAATGGTTCTGGATCACAGCATCTTCCTCCATACCGGAATTACACTGTATGAGACAATCTTAAGCTTCCTGCTCGTGACTGCCATCGGAATCCTGGTGGCAGTTGCCCTGTGGTTCAGTCCGAAGCTTTCCGAGATCCTGGATCCATATCTGGTGGTTCTGAACAGCCTCCCGAAATCAGCCCTGGCGCCGCTTCTGATCGTATGGCTGGGTGCCACAAAGACGACCATCATCGTAGCCGGAATGTCTGTCGCGATCTTCGGAAGCATCCTGAGCCTGTACACCAGCTTCACCACCGTAGATCCAGGCAAGATCAAGCTGATCTATACGCTACAGGGAACACGCATGCAGGCCCTTCTAAAGGTAGTCATTCCCAGTTCGATTCCCGCGATCATAAGCAACATGAAAGTCAATATCGGTCTGTGCCTGGTAGGCGTCATCATCGGAGAATTCTTGGCCGCAAGAAACGGACTTGGGTACTTGATCATCTATTCCAGTCAGGTATTTAAAATGGATTGGCTTCTGATGAGCATCGTCCTTCTCTGTATTATGGCGATGTTTCTTTATACACTGATCAGCTTATTAGGGAAATGGTGTGACAAACACTTTTAACCCAATCCAACACAGGAGATGCCCCGCACCTCCTGGCTACATATTACAACCTGCGAACCTCAAAAAGACTGTTTCAACCTTTCATATATCCGTTCCACATCATATTCCGGTGCAAACTCACCAGCCATGTCATAGATTCTATGAATCGTATCAAACGCTTCCTCCAGCATCTCTGCTGTCTGTTCTTCCGAGATTCCTTTTTGAATCTTTTTTACAACTTGATGAACAAGTTTCATCATTTTTCCATCATCCTGACCTTCCAGTCGACCCAGTTTTTCCCCTTCCTCAAATGCCTCTTCCCTTTGCACTTCCATATCCATTTTATAATCGTACTCCGCCACCAGCATATTCACTACCTCACTTCCACGTTTTGTCAGATAGTCCGCAAGTATTCCTTTCTGGATACATTCTTTGATTGCATGTTCGTATGCATCTTCGTCACCTGTTTCTTGATATTTGCGTATCATATCTATAAATTGTCCATACTCTTTTAATACCGGACACTTTTCCAGTATTTCATGACCCGCATCAGGATTAATATTAATGACTTTAGTTTCCTTTC